>NZ_CEVXFV010000016.1:0-85103 GCF_982396655.1 Cellulosilyticum sp.
TTCTTGCAGCAGTTACAATCGGAGTTGTAAGAAGATTTCTTGCAGCAGTCACAATCGGAATTATAAGAAGGTTTCTTACCGCAATCACAATCGGAGTTATAAGAAGGTTTCTTACCGCAGTCACAATCGGAGTTGTAAGAAGGTTTCTTACAGCAATCACAATCGGAATTGTAAGAAGGTTTCTTGCAGCAATCACAATCGGAATTGTAAGAAGGCTTCTTACCGCAATCACAATCGGAGTTGTAAGAAGGTTTCTTGCAGCAGTCACAATCAGAGGCATAAGAAGGTTTCGTGCAATAACTGTAGTCAGAGTCGTAAGAAGATTTCTTAGAGCAATCACAATCAGAGTTGTAAGAAGGTTTCTTGTAGCAGTTGCAATCAGAATCGTAAGGAGGTTTCTTGCAGTAACTGTAGTCAGAGTCATAAGAAGGTCTCTTGTAGCAATTGCAATTAGAATTGTAAGCAGGTTTTACATAGCATGCACGTTCAACTGTTCTGCAAGGAGCCATTTCTTGTTTGTTGCATGTAGGCTTATTACACGTAGGTTTATTATAGTTTGGCTTATTATGAGTAGTAGGTTTTGAGTTAGGATAAGGATTTTTAGAACAGTGACATTTCTTATAACGCATAGCATTTTTACAAGTGCGGATAGGAGATTTCTTATCACTCTTATGTGTGTTACACGTATTATCTTCATTATAGGAATCACTTGGGTTATAAGAGAGACTAGAATCATAAGACTTGTTAGGCTTACAAGAGTTGTTAGATTTATTAGGTTTACAAGAGCTGTTAGAGTTGTTAGATTTACAAGGTTTGTTAGAGTTGCTAGGCTTACAAGAGCTGTTAGAGTTGTTAGATTTACAAGAGCTGTTAGAGTTGTTAGATTTACAAGAGCTGTTAGAGTTGTTAGATTTACAAGGTTTGTTAGATTTGCTAGGTTTACAAGAGTTGTTAGAGTTGTTAGATTTACAAGGGTTGTTAGAGTTGTTAGAGTTGTTAGATTTACAAGAGCTGTTAGAGTTGTTAGACTTACAAGGTTTGTTAGATTTGCTAGGTTTACAAGAGTTGTTGGATTTATGAGAGCGATTAGACTCATAGGAGTCACTAGAGTCGCTAGAGTCATAATAGTTGTAAGAATCACTGGAGTCACTAGAATCGCTAGAGTCACAATAGTCGTAAGAATCACTGGAGTCACTAGAATCGCTAGAGTCATAATAGTCGTAAGAATCACTGGAGTCACTAGAGTCATAGGAGTCGCAAGAATCGCAGGAATCACTAGAGTCATAGGAGTCGCAAGAATCGCAGGAATCACTAGAGTCATAGGAGTCGCAAGAATCATTAGAATCACTGGAGTCATAGTAATCGCAAGAGTCATTAGAATCGCTAGAATCACTAGAGTCGCAAGAATCGCAGGAATCACTGGAGTCATAGTAATCACAAGAATCATTAGAATCACTAGAAGTATAGGTGTCACTAGAGTCGCAAGAATCATTGGAGTCATAGGATTTGCTAGAGCCAGAGAAACTGTTAGAGACAGAGGAATCACTAGAGTCAGAGGTGTCGCTAGAGTCACAAGACTTACTAGAATCGCATGACTTGTTAGAGTCGCAAGAGCTGCTAGAATCATTGTAATAGCTAGAGTCGCAAGAATCACTAGAATCGTAGTAATAGCTAGAGTCACAGGAATCACTAGAATCGTAGTAATAGCTAGAGTCACAGGAATCACTAGAATCGTAGTAATAGCTAGAGTCACAGGAATCACTAGAATCATAGTAATCGCTAGAGTAGCAAGAGTCATTAGAATAACAAGAGTAGTCATCACCATATTCAGAAGAGTAGTCATAGTAATCAGAGTAATCGGAGTAGTAACTGTCACTATCGGAGGTAGAAGAATCTTCAGATTTATAGTAATAGTTATCAAGTGTATCTTTTACAGTATCGACGAATTCGAAGGCGGCTGAACAACGAAGTTTTTTGTCGTCACAGTTCGAATTGCAGTTCGTACAATTGTCATTTTCAGTTTTATCATAGAAATCATCAAGAGCTTCATCGATAATATCGACGAATGCTAAGGCTGCTTCACAATTTGGTGTATGGGTTTTTTGATTATATTTACAAGGTTTTTGGCCGGAATTACAGCATTTAGTACCCATTTATAAGCTCCTTCCATAGTTTAATTCGAGTAGTTTTACTCACTTACATAATATGCAAAGAGCCAAAAAATGCTAATATTTAAAGAAAATTTTAACATATATTATGAAATGGAGAATATACATAATACTAGGATAAGCTTTAATAGGAAAAGCAGTTTAGAAGTTAGGAAGAGTGAGGGGGAGCTATGAAAAGAATTATTTTGATTATACAGATTGCGATGATTTTTATTGGAAGTATTGTGGGAGCTGGCGTATGTTCTGGTAGAGAACTAAACCAGTTTTTTGCTACATATGGCATAGCTGGTTTCTTAGGGCTTATATTATGTGGTTTATTATACATTATATTTAGCAAGATAATTGTCGAGATTAGTATGAAAAAAGGAGTGTCCTCATATAATGAGTTTGTCGATTTAGTGTGCCCAAAATTTGTCGCTAAGTTTATTAATGTTGTTTTGACACTATTTTTGTTAAGCAGTACCTCTATTATATTAGCAGGAAGTGGTGCGCTACTTACCCAATACTTCGGGATTCCTAAGTGGGTAGGAATTCTCATTATGATAGGATGTAGTAGCATATTTCTTATGCGTAACACAGAGGGACTATTTGAAGTTAATACAGTTGTAGTGCCAACACTAGTCATTATTATGACTTCCATTTTTATAAGTTATGTCCATCAGAATCCTTTTACCTTGGATTATACATATATGCGTTTTATACCAGCACAAAAAGAGCATTTAGTAATGTCTACTCTTGTGTATGTAAGTTTTAACATATTAACGATTATAGGCGTAATCGTTCCACTTACTAATGATATAAAGAAACCTAAGGAGATCCAGACGGGTATCATTATAGGAAGTAGTGTGCTTACTGTCATTAGCATATATATTGTATTTCTAATGTTAGTAAACCCATTTTATCCTAGAATGTACGAGATGCCACTTTTGGCCATTGCCATGCAAATGAGTCACTGGTTAAAGATTGCTATGCTAGGTGTTATGTGGCTAGAAATGTTTTCTTCTCAGGTTTCTAATGTATATAGTTTGTCTTATTTTTTACGTAATAGATTTAATGTTGCGTATAATAAGGGGATATTTTTAGTTGTAGTAGTTGCCTTGCCTTTTTCAGTTATAGGTTTTGCAAAGTTGGTTGAGTTTTTATATCCAATGTATGGCGTTTTGAGTTTGGTATTTTTGGCGTATTGCATTATTTATTATTACAAACTTAGAAAGCAAGCTAATAATTGATTTTGCTAATGTTACGATCATTATTAAAGGTAGTAAGGTTATACATAATAAGAATGTCATCGAAGTCATGCTCTAGAAGATAATCGGATAAACTAAAGGTAATACTTCTAAGGTCAATGATATCGATTTGGCGATAATTATAAGCTAAGTAAGGGGCAGCGCTATTTCCGAAGGAATCTTTAATAAGGAGAAGGCGACGCCCCTTTTCTGGTAAATCATTATTAATAATAGTAGTAAGACCATTATTACCCCATAAAAATGCAGCATATTTATTACTGCTAGACCATTTGCTTTCATCATAAAGGCCAGGATAAGGTTTACCATCTATAAAGACAGAAACATTAGGTTCAACATACTTGATTGTATCTGGTTGTATATTCATAAATTTAGATTCATTAAAGTATGTGCCATAAAATCCAGTTACTTCCTTACAAGTGTTTTCTAATGGATTGGGGAAAAGAGGCAAGTTACCTGTAGTACAAATGAAATTATAAGAAGCTAGATATGCTCCCAAGTTTGTCCAATGATGATCTGTACGATAATAAATATAATCATCATGATGACGAAGAAGGGCGGGAATAATATTAACAGGATTAATATTACAAGTATTACTGATGTATTTATATATATAGTTGATGCATTTGTTCTGATCAACCTTAATAATATGACTTGGTAGAAACTCTGAATGTAGTGTATAAGAGTCTGGAATGAGCATAAAGTAAATAGGTGTATTAGGGTGCTTCGTGGTAAAGGTAGCGATAGCACGCGCATTTTTGCCTAGATTTTCATGATTAAAAGTATCAAAGCGCTTAAAGAGATAATGATTAGCCCCATAAATGATACCATTATTCTCCCTTTTACCAAGAAGTAATTCACTTCGAGATTTTAAGCTAATCCAATTATCTCTAAGCGGAAATTGATCATTCATAGCCTTTTCAAAATTTGTAGTATAAGTGCCTGAAATAAAGCTTTCTAAAGTGAAATGAGGCATAGGTTGTAAGAAACGATTTTCTAGATTAGAGAATTGTTTTTCAGGTAACAAGAGACTTGTAACTGAGAATGCTAAAATAATAAGGCTCATTAAACTAAGAAAGCTATAATTTTTTAATTTAGTAAACATACTAGCGCTCCTTTAAAATCTAAAATACAAGAACGGATTATAGGTAGCATCCACTAAATAAGCAGTAGACAAGATAAATATGGCAATATAGAGGAGATTCATCAGCCAAGGATGGTGTTGCAAATGATAATGAATGAGTAAGGGGACCTTGGTTGAACAAGTAATAGCAATACAAAAAGTTAAAAAATAACTGCGCAAATAATAGAGGAAATCTGTATTATAATGCCAAATAAAAAGTCTATGAAAGAGTGCTTTTAAAAGCGTAAAGTCAGTTGTACTAAAAATAGCCCAACTAATTAAAAGCAGAAATATGGTATATATGTGTGAGATAATCGGCATTTGATCAAGTAGATAGAGTAAGCCGGATTTTTCAATACTAAGGATAATATAGAAAAATAGCCCCCATAATACAAAGTTCCAGCTTGCGCCATGCCATAAGCCTGTTAAGGCCCAAACAATAAATAAATTCAAATAAAGACGCAAAGGACCAACACGATTACCGCCTAAAGGGATATAGACATATTCCTTAAACCAACTACTAAGGGTGATATGCCAACGGCGCCAAAATTCAGTGATACTTCTTGAAATATAAGGAAAGTTAAAGTTTTGAGGGAATTCAAAGCCTAAAATCTTTCCAAGACCAATAGCCATAGTGGAGTAACCGCTAAAGTCAAAGTAAATTTGAAAAGAAAAGGCAGCTATACTAAGCCAGGCTAGAGGTGTAGAAATACGATGGAAGCCTATTCTTTGAATTTCGGACCATAAGGAACCAATGTTATTTGCAATAAGAACTTTTTTACCTAATCCAATCACAAAATACTTTAAGCCCTCCTCAATTTTGTATAAAGAAATTTTGCGATGATGAAGGGCATCGTTGATATCAGTATACTTAACAATAGGGCCGGCAATAAGCTGAGGAAATAAAGTAACAAATGTAGCGAAGGTAAGAATATTTCGTTCAGCAGGTACTTTTCCCTGATACACATCAATAGTATAGGATAAAGTTTGAAATGTATAGAAACTAATACCTAGAGGAAGGACATAGTTTACAATAGGCAAATGTGTACCGAAAAGTGTATTAATGTTTGTAGCAAAAAAGCTAGCATATTTAAAGAAAAATAAGGTCCCCATATTAAATAGAATAGAAGCTAGAAGGCCACAAAGTTTAATGAATTTATTTTTTCTATAGTAAAAGATAAGAAGACTAGCAGAATAATCAACCAAAATAGAAGCGAGCATAAGTAGTAAATACTTAGGCTCGCCCCAAGAATAAAAGAGTAGGCTTAAAATAAGTAATGTAACGTTTTTCAACCTATGAGGCACAATAAAATAAAGTATTAAGGCAAATGGTAAGAAACGAAAAATAAAAAGTAAACTACTAAATACCATGGGTTAACTCACTTTCTATTGGAAGTAGCTATTGATAATATCTTCAGCTTTTTGCATGTCCTCGCTAATGGTTTCTTCTGATTCTCCAACAATAACAAGAAAGGCATAATCACCACGAACAATTACAGTACCAGCTTGAGCTTTTTGATATTGTTCAGGTAAGTAGTGAGAGAATGAATCGATAAGGTCTTGTTGACGACGTTTAAGTGCATCTACAACAACATCAACTTTACCAGGAACAGCCTTAATAGCGACAACATTATCACAAGAGGTCATAGTCATAGAAAACTTACCTGCGTAGGTTTCTACATTGGACATATCCATATAATACAAGTCAGTAAGAATCGTATCATTGACTTCTTGAGGCATTTGAATGCCAATTTGACTATCTACTTCATCAACAATATCCATTAAGGTAATGCCTTCTTTGAGCGTATTACCATCCGAACCATTATTGCTACAAGCGCAAAGGCAAAGTATAAAAGTACTTAATATAAGGAAGAAACTAATATTTTTATATACCTTTTTCATATAATCACCTTTCTTAAAAACCATAGATTACTAATTTTAGTTAGTATGGCTTATTTAATGGCAGAATATGCGGAATAAACTAAAGGAGGCTTCGTGAAATGTTTTCACGAAGCCTCCTTTGTTAAAGCGTAGTAAAGTTGGATATTAACTTTACTACTTTGTAGAGCATGCGAGCTAGTCGCTTTATTTGGTAATGTTATTTAGTTTGAGTTATTGTGGTCAGGAACTGAGATTAAAATATCTTCATCAAAGATACATTCGTATTGCATACCAGAGGCTTCTTGATAAGTTCCAGTACCGTGTTTGAGACCGTTTTTGAAATCGCCAATGTATTTATCGCCATTAGCGTATGTAATCATTCCCTTACCAGTCATTTGTCCTTCTATAAAGTCACCACGATAGACTGTATTGTTATCCCATGTGAAGCAACCTTTGCCATGAGGGAGGCCTTCTAATACTTCACCTTCATAAACACCATCAGATACGAACAGTTTCCCCATACCTGTTTCCATACCATCTCTAAATTCACCTTCATAACGATCCCCATTAGGATAAGTTGCTGTTCCAGTCCCTTGAATATGGCCCTTTAAAAAATTACCATCAAACAGTGTGCCATCTGCTGCATGTAATTTACCACGGCCCTCAAAGACTCCGTTTGAAAAGCGACCTTCATAATAGCTCCCATCGGTAAAGCGTTGGGTACCCGTGCCTGTGCGCTCGCCTTTATGAAAAGCACCTTCATAAGTGCTACCATCTTCTAAATAGGCCTTACCTTCACCTTCAGGAAATCCGTTTGAAAAGTGTCCTTCGTAGCAAAGCTTACCTTCTTCGTCATAGTATTTGCCTATTCCGTGAAAGTTTGAGCCTTTAATACTACCTTCATACATTACTTTTCCATTTTTGTGGTACCAAGTTTCATTTTCATAAACATCTGTGGAACCAAATATTAATGATTTTATTTTATCTAACATAGTAAATTCTCCTTACAAGCTTCATTAGTAAAAGGCACATAATATATCATCATTATAACATTTTTAAATGAAAAACAATATATGATATGGCAAAAATTATACACCAAAAGTAAATAAAGTAAGGTAATATGCAGCGATGAAACCAACTAAGGTAGCAAAAAGGGCACCGGCAAGTGTATAACGACTTTTAGTCACTTTTATAGTCATATAATAAAGGGACATAGTATAGAAAACAGTTTCAGTACAACCAAACATAATAGAGACCAAACGTCCTATGAAGGAGTCAGGGCCAAAGGTCTTAAATAAGTCTAAAATAAGTCCGGTTGCCGCAGAAGAAGAGAAGGTACGCATAAGTGCCATCGGAATAACTTCTACAGGGAATTTAGACCATTCTAGGAGCGGTTTGACAAGGGTACAAAGTCCATCAAGAGCCCCAGAAGCACGAAGCATGCCGACTGCTACCATAAGACCGACTAAAGTAGGTAAGATATCTAAAATCACCTTAATACCATCAGCAGCTCCCTCGATAAATGTTTCATAAACATTAATGCCTTTTAGAAGGCCATAAATAATAATTCCTACAATAATAAGTGGGATAATCCAATCGGAAATGGTCACTAAAATAGCCATCTACTTATGCCTCCTTTCCATAAGTTTAGCAAAGACAATGGCAATAAGTGTAGAAGCATACGTGGCAAGAATACAGGGGGCAATAATTTCAGTCGGGTTTGTAGAACCATAGCTTGCCCTATAAGAAATCATATTAATAGGGATAAGCTGAATAGAAGACATGTTAATGATAAGGAACATACACATAGCATTAGTAGCAGTATGAGACCCTTTATTAAGCTTTTGTAATTCGACCATAGCTTTAAGTCCAGGAGGCGTGGCAGCCCAACCAAGCCCTAGAAAATTTGCAACAAAGTTAGTTGCTATGTATTTACGTGCAGGATGTTCACGGGGAACCTCTGGAAATAGAAAATCCAGGACAGGCGCTAACTTTTTAGCAAGTGCATCGATTAGTCCAGCCTTTTCTGCAATACGCATGATGCCCATCCACATGCAGACAATGCCACAAGTTTTAATACAAATGGTAACGGCATCTTCAGACGCACTAAGTGCAGCAGCAGTAATACCATTCATCCCGCCCCTAAAACCAGCTATGATTATAGCGAAGATAATCATAAAACTCCATAGATAATTGAGCATAGAAACAGTCCTTTCTTTGAAAAGTAAATAAGGTATAAATAGCTTGTCTCTATTAAATATATGCAGAGAAGTGGAGAAAATGTATAAAATTCAAGGAGAGAAAAAGGTGGAAAACAAAAGGCAAAGCTGAAAAGTAAAAGTAAAAAAGATGAAAAGTAAAAAAGAAAAAGTTGAAAGATAAAAGTTGAAAAGGGAAAGGTGAAAGTTGAAAGAAGCGGTGTGAGAAAGGGAAGATTAGAGGTGAAAGATTAGAAATGAAAGATTAGAAATGAAAGATGTAAGAATGGAGAAAGAGGAAGATGGGGAAAAATGAGGAGACTTGGAAAAAGGAAATAAAGAAAATTCTACAATAAAGTGACAAATAATAGGCACAATATGAATATTCGACAAATATTATATATTAGGGTAGGAAAAAATTTTACAAAAGTATAAAAAAATACAAAAAAATATTTGACTTTAATTGCTAATTATGGTACTTTATAATTAGCACATGGAAAATATTGTGAATATTATGAGAGAAAAAATTACATTTTTTTAAAGGGAGAGGATGTTAGTGAAATCAACAGGTATTGTAAGAAAGGTAGACGAACTAGGGAGAGTAGTATTACCAATCGAATTAAGAAGAAACTTAGACATTAACGAGAAAGATGCATTAGAAATCTTCGTTGATGATGATAAAATTGTTCTTAAAAAATATGAACCAGCTGATATTTTTAATGGCAGCATGGAAGAGCTTATTGATTATAAAGGTAAGAAAGTTGCTAAAGCTACAATTATTGAATTAGCTAGATTAGCAGGCTTAGAATTAAAATAACTTAAAAAGCAACTAATTACACAAAAAAAAGACCTATTTTTAGGTCTTTTTTTGTTATTTACGCCTCTTAATAATATTTATATTATAGGATAGTATAATATTATCGCAAATTTATTTGTAAGATAAAATATAGAGATAGAAAGTGGGACGAGACATAGGAGGAATAACGCGGAATGGAATTAAAGCTATTTGATTTTATAGAAGATGTGCTTGCCACATTAGAAGAAATGAAACCTAGTTTAGAAATCGTAAGCGAAGAAATAGAGGAATTTTTTGAAGACTTTTTAGAAGAAACTAAGAGAGGCTATATTAGTATTGAATCTCGTGTAAAGTCTTCAAAAAGCTTAAAAGAAAAGATTATTCGTAATCATTATTATCAAAAGTATGATACGAAAGAGATGCTCTTTGCAAATGTACCAGATATTATTGGGATTAGGTTAGGCTGTAAGTTCATTGAAGATGAAGCAGATATTTATAAAGGACTTAAAAAATATTTTACGGAGAAACATGAAGAAGATGGGTATTTTTATAGTCTTAGAAATCCTAGTGTATTGTTAAACTTTAGTGGAAAACAGCCTCAAGAACAAAAGAATGGTATGAAAATCTATCGTATTGATGGAAAGTATATTACTGAAAGTACAACAATTAACTTCGAGATGCAGATTAAGTCGTTAGTTAACATATTCTGGAGTGAGATTGAACATAAGATTATTTATAAAAATTATAACTATGTAATAGAAGATAAATTTTATAAGGATATTATGAAATCTATTAAAAACAGTTTAACAACCATTGATCAACAGCTACTACTTATTTCAAATCAGTTTAATCAAGAAGATAATAAGAAGTATGCAACACGTGAAGAACAGCTAGAGAAGCTTATATCTAAGATTATTTATGATATTTTTGCACAACGTATGAAAGAAAGCTTAGGAGTCCTTGTAGATTTTAGGACTTCATGTGAAGCTATTGTACGTTATGTTTTTAGAGATGCGTTAGATAGTGATCTTGAACGTTATAATAATAACCTCCTTGAAGGCTTAGATAAGATTAGAAGGATTGATAGAAGTAATATTAACTTTAGAGAACGCCTTGAGTTTGAAAGAGAACCTGTTTTTAAAAATGAGTACACGGCTATTTTAGGTCAGCACATCATGCATTATATGAATGAAGAATTTCAGTGGAACTTATTCTTTAGAATTCTCTTCCAGATAGAAGTAGAAGATAATATAGGTGATTTTGAGACATTCATACATTATTATACAGATAAAATATATAGTAGGATTGCTAGAAATAAGCTAAGTAACAACTTCTCAAATGAAGAAACAGAAAAGATTATAAATACATTAATGTTGCAGTTTACAAGGACGTTTATAAGAATTAACTCTGTGGACTTACTGTATGATACAGTAGTAGATCAGATTATGAAAATCATAAATGGTACAGTAGATGCACTTTATAAAAATGTTCTCACCTATGAGCAGTGGTTAGAGGAAAATGATATTTATCTAGAACTTTTGGAGATTCGTTTATTTATGCTCTTTAATATGGATATTGAATCTGAAAAGGCATTAGCTTTCTTAGAACGTGTGAGAATTACTAAGTCAAATTTAGAAGTACCAAAGGGAATGGTTAAGTATATTTATAAGCTGTAATGTAACTCTGTAATGTAACTATAGGGGGGATAATATGTTAAATGTACAGATTGTAGATGATGAACCAATTATTAGAATGGGGTTAAATAAGCTTATTAATTGGGAAGAGTTGGGATTTGAAGTTGCGTGTATGGCACAAAATGGTAAGCAAGCGCTTGAGCAGCTGGAGTTAGAAAGTATAGATCTTATTATTACGGACATAGAAATGCCAGTGATGAATGGCCTTGACTTTATCAAAGAAGTAAGAGAAAAAAATCGAAATGTAGAAATCGTTATTCTTACAGCATATGATGATTTCGAATATGCAAAGACAGCTATTAGATATGGCATTACACAATATATCCTAAAGCCTATTGAGGAAAAAGAAGTTGTTAAAATGCTTTTAGATATTAGAGAATCTATTCAGGCTAAAAGACTAAGCAAATATGATTTTGAATAAATAAGTTTTGGGGAGAAATTGGGGATGAAAGAAAAAAGTATTAGATGGTTATTTATGAAGAATTACCTCATTATAATGAGCATATCATTAGTAATTGGTTTGACAGTAGTGGAAAATATTAATTACCAAAGAGTACGTTATAAAAATTATGTGGAAGATATGGAAAATACCAATCGTATGACAGCCTTCTTAGATTTGGTGATTGAACAAACCAAGGGGCAGTCGTTGGAAATTATCATTGATGAAGATATTCAGAGTATATTAAGTAAATCGGCGTTATTAGATGAAAAAGAAGTGCTACCTATTTTAAATAATTATCTTATAAGGAATACAAATCTAGCATCTATTTATTTAGTTGATCGCTATAATACGGTAGTTTGTGCTAGTAATGATGAGAAATATCGATACAGTCAACAGGACTTCCTTTCTGAATTTGATTTAAGTGAAATTCGAAAAAAGGAAGGCGGAGATTGTATTGGTATTGTCTCCAATAAACTCGCTCCCAATGTTATTTACATCGCTAGAAGCATAAAATCCAAGGAAACAGGCAACACATTAGGTTACCTGTTTCTTTTTATAGATGCTTCTTATTTGGAAGAGAAAATGAATAGCATGTTAGAAAAAATTTCATTTGAGATAGTGGTGGTAGATGATGAGGAAAACATGTTGAGCTTTCCATATAACAATCAACTCAGCAGAAATTATAAAGCAGCTAGAGATTATCAAATGGCTTCAGATATAAGAAGGCAGTGGGAAAATAAATATGATCATATACAAGCAAGATATAGTTTATTAGAGGCAAATGTTATAGGAAGATATACAGGGAATCGGAAAGATAGCACATTGCAGATGATTTTATTTGGTGTATGTGTTATTAATATGCTATTTTTCTTAATGGCTATTTTTATTATTGCTAGGAAAGTAGTCTATCCTTTAGAAAATATTGCGGTAAGGGTGGAAGAAATTACACTTAAGAAGAATTTAGATATACGTTTTGATGAAAATCAAGGGTATGAAGAAGTGAGTGCAATAGGTGGCGCCTTGAATAAGATGCTAGAGCAGATTCAATTTCTAATTAAAGAGGCCAAAGAGAGAGAACGTACACAAAAGGTATTGGAGCTCTCCGTTATTAATCATCAAGTGAATCCACATTTTTTATACAATACATTAAATAGTGTCAGTGTGCTTGTAGCAATAGAAGATAAAGAATCGGCAGTAGAGCTTATTAAAAGTTTGGCAAGATATTATAGGTCTTGTTTAAATCAGGAGGAGGATTTCAATACTGTAGAACAAGAAGTGGTCATTGCGAAGGAATATTTACATATTGCACTTCTTAAAAACCCTGATTTATTTGAGGTGGCTTATGAAATTGATGAGACGCTAAAAGATTATAAAATACCCCGTATGATTATACAAATCTTAGCTGAAAATGCTGTGAAATATGGGATACGCACAATGAATGAACCTTTGCAAGTGTATGTAGGTGTAAGAAATGATATAGAAAATAAACGTATCATAGTAGAGGTTAGAGATAATGGAAAGGGCATAGATGAAGAAACAGTAAGGCGCATTATGCACGATGAAAAGATACATAGTAAATCAGGATTTGGACTCCGTTCGATTATTAAGCGTATTGGGCTTATTTATAACATTAAGGAAACGACAGATATTATAGATATTGATACAATGATAGGACATTACACAAAAATAAAGATATATATTCCATGGAAAAGTAGTATTTAAAAAATTTCAAACAATGACAATAATATACAACAATAATAGCTATTTTACCTCAAAAAATGCTGTGATATAATTTTCAACGTAAAATTAAGCATTTCAAAATAATAGAGTTTGAATAAGAGGTGAATAGGTTGAAGGATAAGAAGGTTCTTAACCGCCTTATAATCATAATTACATTGGTTTTTGTAGTAATTTGTATAGGCTTACTTGTAGATATTTTATATGATATGCAAGAGCAAATGATTGCGATTAGTCAAGAGTTAGATGATAATAGGCCTGTATATAATATTTGGATACCAAGTAACATAGATAGAGAAGCCGTTAGAAGTATGTATACAAGTTATGATGAAAAGAAGTTAGGGGTAAAGTTTAAGATTACAACATTTAGCTCAGATAAATATGAGGATGTATTAATCACAAGTAGTATTACAAATGAACTTCCAGATATGTTTTATGTTAGTGAAAAAAGATATTTAAAGAAGCTTGTAAATATAGGTGTTGTGATGGAAATGGGCGACTATATTGTGGAAAAGGATATTATTGAGGACTTTACAGAAGGAGCTATAGAAGATTTTACAGTAAATAATAAGATTTATGGCCTACCTTTAATGGGGTGGGAAGAGGTCTTGTATTGTAATAAGGCTATATTTGAAGCGTGTAATATAGAGTACCCTACAAGTTATGGGGAATTTGTGGCTTGTATAAAGGCCTTTAAAGAACGAGGAATCGTTCCATTAGCCATCGGTGGACAGTCTTTTAGAAGTGTTCAGTGTTATTATCGTATGCTTGTAGAGGGAACAGGAAGTTTAGAGGAAGGCGCTAAAGAACTAGAGGAGATTGTAAGACTTTCACCTTTCCAGATGACATATGAGAAGGTGAAAGAAGAAGATGGATTGAAGGCATTTATAAATGGTGAGAGTGCCATGTTCTTAGGAACGACTCAGGCGGCCGCTGAAATAGAACATTCTACGGAAAGCAGAATC
Organism: Cellulosilyticum sp.; assembly: GCF_982396655.1. Taxonomy (NCBI): domain Bacteria; kingdom Bacillati; phylum Bacillota; class Clostridia; order Lachnospirales; family Cellulosilyticaceae; genus Cellulosilyticum; species Cellulosilyticum sp. The sequence continues at coordinate 14,249 of NZ_CEVXFV010000016.1, forward strand.
AAAGAAAGCATTAAAGCAATACCTTGTCCTACGATTTATGAAACGAAGATAAGAATAGGGGACTATGGAAGTGGTTTTGTATTAAATAAGAGTAGCGAGCTCAATAAAAAAGAGAATATAAAAGATTTTTATGAGAGCTTTGAGCGAAGGCTTTCATGGGAAATGGTGATGGCAAGAGGCGAAGGATTACCTGTTTATAAGGCTCAAAATCTAGAGAAAACCAGGTTTAAGCTACTAAGTGAGTGCGATGAGTTGATGCGTCTCAATAATCAAGAGGGGGTGTATGAAACATTAATTAAGAAGTATGAAAGAGAAGGAGAAGCCAGTCAGTATAAACTTCAAATTTTAAGATTGATGCATGGTCAAATAGATGCGAGAGCATTTTTATCTGTACTTGGACTATGATAATATGTAATGTTATGTTATAATTTAGAACAAAAGCATAATTTTATAAAAAAATAGGTAAAATTTTAAAATTAGGGAGGAATAAAAGTGATAAAATTATTTGATGGCGGCGTATATCTCGTAAACGGAAGAGAAATTGTAGCAGACAGTCAAGATGCAAAGCAAGAAATAATGCATAAATACGGGATGTCTGTAGTATCTAAAGAAGCAGCTAGTGAAAATACTATAGCTTACAATATTTTAAAGGCACATAATACTTCTGAAAGTATGGATAAATTAAAAATCAAATTTGATGCCATGGCATCTCATGATATTACATATGTAGGAATTATTCAAACAGCAAGAGCAAGTGGACTTAAAGAGTTTCCATTACCATATGTTTTAACAAACTGTCACAATAGTCTCTGTGCAGTAGGTGGAACTATTAATGAAGATGACCATATGTTTGGACTTTCAGCAGCTAAAAAGTATGGTGGTATTTATGTACCAGCTCACCAAGCAGTTATTCACCAATTTATGCGTGAAATGATGAGTGGTTGCGGTAGAATGATTCTAGGTTCAGATAGTCATACACGTTATGGGGCCCTTGGTACAATGGCAATTGGCGAAGGTGGCGGTGAACTTGCTAAACAACTTCTTCGCAAAACATATGATGTTAATCGTCCTGGTGTTGTAGCTGTTTATTTAACAGGTACTCCAGCTAAAGGAGTAGGTCCACAAGACGTGGCACTTGCTATCATTGGGGCAGTATTTAAAAATGGCTATGTTAAAAATAAAGTTATGGAATTCGTAGGAGATGGCATCAAAAATCTTAACGTAGAATACAGAAATGGTATTGATGTTATGACGACAGAAACAACATGTCTATCTTCTATTTGGGAAACAGATGCAGCAGTAGAAGAATACTTCGATATGCATGGCAGAAAAGAAGTATATAAAGAACTTAAACCAGGTAATGTGGCTTATTATGATGGTGCAATCGTTGTAGATTTATCAAAAATCAAACCTATGATTGCCTTACCATTCCACCCAAGTAATACATATACAATCGATGAACTTAATGCTAATTTAGATGAAATCTTAGCTAAAGTAGAAAAAGAAGCAGCAGAGAAATTTGCTAGCTCTAAAGCACACTTTACATTAAGAGATAAAATTATTAATGGTAAACTTCATGTGCAACAAGGCGTTATCGCAGGTTGTGCAGGCGGTACATATGATAATATCTGCGAGGCAGCAGACATTTTACGTGGGGCAACAATTGGTAGCGGTGAATATGCACTTAGCGTTTATCCATCAAGTCAACCAACCTTTATGAGTCTCCTTAAAAATGGGGCTATTGCTGATCTTATGGCAGCAGGTGCAACAATTAGAACAGCATTCTGTGGTCCATGTTTCGGTGCTGGAGATGTGCCTCCAAACAATGGTCTTAGCATTCGTCACTCTACACGTAATTTCCCTAACCGCGAAGGTTCTAAACCAAGTGATGGACAGCTTTCTGGTGTTGCACTTATGGATGCAAGAAGTATTGCAGCGACATCACTTAATGGCGGCGTTTTAACAGCAGCTACAGATATTGATGTAAACTTTACAAAACCAAAATACTTCTTCGATAAATCTATTTACGATACACGTTGCTATAATGGTGTAGGCAAAGCAGACAAAGAAGCAGAACTTAAATTTGGTCCAAATATCACAGACTGGCCAGAAATGTCACACCTTACAGATAACCTTGTGCTTAAAGTTGTAGCAGAAATTAATGATGCGGTTACAACAACAGATGAATTAATCCCATCAGGAGAAACATCTAGCTATCGTTCAAATCCACTTCGTTTAGCTGAGTTTACATTATCACGCCGCGAGCCAGAATATGTAGGACGTGCAAAAGAGGTACAAAAAGCAGAAATAGCTAGATTGCAAGGGGATGATCCATTAGCAGCACTTCCAGAACTCGAAACAGTATTTGCAAAAATTAAAGCATTACCAGGATTTGAAAATATTGATCCTAAAGCAACAGGTATCGGAAGTACAATTTATGCTAACAAACCAGGGGATGGTTCAGCTCGTGAACAAGCTGCATCCTGTCAAAAAGTATTAGGTGGATGGGCAAATATTGCCAAAGAATATGCTACAAAACGCTATCGTTCAAATCTCATCAACTGGGGTATGGTACCATTCACATTAGAAGAGGGACAGGTCTTTAAAAATGGTGATTATCTCTTTGTTCCTGGTATTAGAGAAGCTGTAGCAAACAAAGTATCAAGCATTAAAGCTTATGTAATGGGGGACGAAGTTAAGAGCTTTAATCTCACATTAAATAATCTAACAGATGATGAAAGAGCTATTATTTTAGCAGGATGTCTTATTAACTACTACAAAGAGTAATGTGAGCTAAAGGAGTTTATAAACAAAGAAATAAATGGATTGGGGGGAGAGCGATGCTAGGCATAATTTTGTTTTTTAGCGTACCATTTATAATGTTAGTAGCGATGCCAGCTTTTGCACTAGTTGCGAAGGTGAAAAAGGAAAATAGTAAAGCATATAAACCATGGCAATTGTTAAGCGCACTTTGTTTAGTACTTCTTATCGTATGGATTGGGGTCTTTGTGACCGTAGGATTTTTCTAAAACAGAATTTAAGTCATATAAAAAACGTCTAGCCTTTTATGCTAGACGTTTTTTATGAAAAGATATTAGCGTCAGGATTAAAATATTTCATTGGTCTTGGATCATCTGTAGGAAGTCCAGTAAGATAAGATTGATTTGGAAGGTAAACTCTAAAGTCTTCTGCAGATAAGCTAGAAGTTGCAAAGTCATAAGTAGCTAAAAGAAGTAGCGTACTTTTCTTAATAGCATTTCTAAGAATATCGTGAAAACTAAAGGTGTACACATTACCTGTTACAGGATGAAGCCAAACATGCTTGTTTTTATTCAAATAGTCTACATCAGGTTTTACACAGTGAAAATATGAGAAGGTTGTAGCGTAAGAGCTAATTTGCTTTGGTAGAAGTGGTGTAGCGAGGCCTGCAAAAGCTTTTTTAGTACCTATATTATCGAAGGTAAGCTTATAATAGGTACGTGTATCTGCATAAGCATCTTTGAAAAGTTTACCACCACCATTTATACCATAAAGTAAAAAGAGCGTTTCATCATATAAGTTAACTATACTATTTGGTATAGGAATGTTTTTTAAAATTTGTTTATGAATTTTAAAATGAGAAGCTTTTATGCCGAACTTTTCTTCGCAGAGAAGGCTATCAATAGCAACTTCTATCCTTTTGTGAAGACCTTTGTACTTAGAAGTTTCTGGCTGACCCTCTATATAGCGACCACCTAAATAAAAGATATATGGGTGAGCCATACCATCTAGAATATAGTGGCATAAGAAGCCGCTTAAATAGCTGAGACACTCTTGAAACTCGCGGGAAGCAATATCATATTTCTTTGCATGACAAATGGCAGATACTAAAAAGTCACCCGTCTTTTCACTGTGCATGCGTGCTGCAATAGCAGCTTTATTGTCTTTTAAGCCTAAACGATGATAGTAAATTGGGTCTGGTCCTTGAAGACCAATTAAAAATATGTCTCTATTCTCCTTGATGATTTTGTATAAGGGAGATTGTTTGATATTATGTGCAGTATCTAGTCCAAAAATGTAATGAGTGATGATATCTGGCATTTAAAAAACTCCTTTTTCTACTTCAATATAATAAGTATAGCATTTAATTTTTTTATACGATAGGGTGAGAAATTAATAAAAAAAAACTCCCATGAACAGGAGTTTTTGGCTAGTATTAATCCTCTTTATCTTTGTTGAATGAGGTCATTTTGCGAATTGTGAAATATAGCAAAATCGCCATAGCAATAAAGACTAAAACTGCAAATTTAACATCGTGACTAAAGAAAGCAATTGCAGTAAGGCCTAGTACACTGCTTACACCATAAAGTGTTACAACAGCTTGTTTATGTGTATACCCATTATCTACAAGGCGGTGATGTAAGTGACCGCGGTCTGCAGACATAATTGGTTTACCAGCTAAAAATCTTCTAATAATCGCAAAAGCTGTATCAAAGATTGGAAGCCCAAGTACAAGTACTGCAATGAAAATAGTAGCCACTGTATAACCTTTTAAAAGTCCAAGTACAGAGGTGATTCCAAGGGTAAAGCCAAGGAAGGTAGAACCCGTATCACCCATAAAAATTGAGGCTGGATTGAAATTGTAAGGTAAGAATCCCATACAAGAACCAGCGAGTGTAGCAGTTAAAAGTGTAGCTGGTGGATAACCGGCTTTAATAGAAAGTACCATGAGGCAAAGTGAAGCAATAGAAGAAACGCCTGCTGCAAGGCCATCTAAACCATCAATAAGGTTAACTGCATTTGTAATGGCTACAAGCCAAATGATTGTAGCTGGAATTGATAAAAGGTTTGTATAAACCGGATTATCACCAATGAAAGGAATAGAAAAGAAATCTATTCGAATATCGCATAAAGCTACTACAGTAGCTGCCACAATCTGAATAATAAATTTAATCTTTGCATTTAATGCATAAATATCATCGAAGAAGCCTAAAGTAAAGATTATACCGCAACCAATAACGATACCTATAATCTGTTTTATATTTGTGAGAGGCATTTTCCAGATAACAAGTAAAAATGATATCATAAAGCCAGTAAAAATGGCGATACCACCCATTCGAGGAATAGGTTTACTATGCATATCACGCTTCCTTGGTTTAGCAATTGCACCTACTTTGAAGGCGATTTTTTTTGCTAAAGGAGTCATGAAAAATGAAATTAGAAATGCCAATATAAAAGCTATCAAAGATAATGTGATGTAGCCTATATTGCCCATAAAGTCCATCTCCTTAAGTATGTAAAAAAATTTAGTACTAATAGCCTTAACCTAATAGCACTATTCTATTCAAATTTTAGGAGGTGTTAAATATTTACATAAAACACATTCCAAAACTCAAAATTTGAGCTATGAATGTGGCATGAGCCACTTTCTTAATGATAAATCTAGCTCACATCTTCCTAAAATTGTGAATATAAGGAAGATATGAGCCAAGATTTATAAGCTATTATTTAGTGCCAAATAATCTGTCACCAGCATCACCAAGACCTGGAATAATATATGCGTGGTCGTTTAATTTTTCATCTAAAGCAGCACAGTAGATATTTACATCTGGATGTGCATCTTGAAGCGCTTTAAGACCTTCTGGAGCTGCAAGTAAGCATAAGAAATTGATGCTTGTTGCACCACGATCTTTAATGAACTGAATAGCAGCAATAGCTGAACCACCAGTTGCAAGCATTGGATCAAGTACGAAGAAGTCTCTTTCAGCAACATCTTTAGGTAATTTGCAGTAGTATTCTACTGGTTGTAATGTTTCAGGGTCTCTGTAAAGCCCAATGTGACCAACTTTAGCTGTTGGAAGAAGGTCTAACATACCATCAACCATACCAAGACCAGCACGTAAGATAGGTACAATACTTAAATTTTTACCAGCAATACGTTTACCAGTTGTTGTTGTAATAGGTGTTTCAACTTCGAAGTCTTCAAGTTTAAGATTACGAGTTGCTTCATAGCACATAAGTCCAGAGATTTCGCGAACGAGTTCACGGAATTCTTTAGAACCTGTATTTTTGTCTCTTAAACGACTTACCTTATGTTGAATAAGTGGATGATCCATGATAAATAATTTTCCCATATTATTATTCCTCCTAGTGTTGTTTTGTAAGTAAATTCGGTTATTCTTATAATTCTTCTATTTTAGCGATACGTTTTATATGACGTTCTTCATTAGAGAAAGGTGTTGATAAGAATGTGTCAACTACCTTAATAGCATGAGAAGGACCTATAACACGGCCACCTAAAGCGACAATATTAGTATCATTGTGAAGGCGAGTTGCTTCAGCAGAAAATACGTCATGGCAAAGTGCACATCTAATTCCAGGAATTTTATTCGCTGCAATAGAAATACCAATACCTGTTCCGCAGATTAAAACACCTTTTTCAGCTTCACCACTTAATACAGCGTGAGCTACAAGTTTAGCGTAATCTGGGTAGTCAACAGCTTCTTCTGTCATACAACCATAATCTTTAAATGGTGTACCATTAGCTTTGAAATGTGCAATAATTTCTTGTTTAAGTGCAAAACCACCGTGGTCACATGCAATTGCTATCATAATAGTTCCTCCGATTTTTTAGTATTAATTTTACTTCCAATGTAACTAACTTATTTAGACATCATTACTACTATAATATATTTTCGAAATTTGTAAAGACATTAACGAATTTAATATTAATGGTTTCACATTGCTAAAAGTCATGAATAACTAAATTTTAGTCATGTGAAATCTATATTAAAGTAGCTTGGCTAAATATTGATGAAGTGATATCCGGCAGATTTCTCAAGTCTATTCATAATGGCAGCCCCAAGTCCTTCTTTAGGAAAGGCAAGTGAATAAACAATGTCAATGCCTTCATCATCAAAGCTTCTAAGCATCTCAAAAAGATGCGATGAAACAGTAAGTAAATCATTTTCAGTTCCTACGCTAAGCACTAGGTCTGCTTCGAATAAATGTTTAGTTTCATCTGTTGCAAGAATACCTACTTTTTTACCAGCCTCATGAGCAGAATGTACTAAAGAAGTAAGATGTTCTCTTAGATTGTCTAAATCTCCAAACATATTATGCCCATGGTCTCCTAAATATGCTGATGAGTTTCTAATAATGAAGACATCCGCATTAGGTGAATAGTGAGTATATTTCATACCAGGTGCTTTAGGATGCTCGCCTTCTTTAAGTTTATGTGTAATTGCAGGGTCAATAGCAATTTCGCCTAAAACTGATTGAAGCATTTCATAAGTAATCCCACCTGGGCGAAGTACTGTAGCAATTTCACCAGTTGTATCTACAATAGTTGACTCAACGCCATATTCAGAAGATGCACCATCAATAATGCAGTCGATTTTTCCGTCCATATCTTCAATAACACGCTGTGCATTCGTTGGGCTAGGTTTACCCGAAGTATTTGCACTAGGTGCTGCAATAGGAAGTCCTGAATCCTTAATGAGTTTCTGCATTAAAGGATGTGAAGGAAATCTAATTGCGACTGTATCAAGTCCTGCCGTTACGGCTTGTGGCACAATAGATTTAGCTTTAAAAATAAGTGTAAGAGGTCCTGGCCAAAAGTTATCGATTAACTTTTTAGCAATAGGCGAAACCTCAGTTACAAGTTCATAGAGCATATCTAAGTCAGCTATATGTACAATGAGAGGATTATCATTAGGACGTCCTTTTGCTTTAAAGATATTGCCAACAGCAACTTCATTTAAAGCATTTGCACAAAGCCCATAAACGGTCTCAGTAGGGGCAGCCACAAGGCCTCCCTCTTGAATGATACGGGTAGCTTCATTAAATTGATCTAGATCTTTAATGATGATAGTTTTCATAATAAAAACTCCTATTAATGTATGATAGGTAATTAAATTTCTACCTTATAGTATAACACAAAATGACAGGAAAGATAAGCAAAAGACTAAAATTTGCAAAATAAGGGAAAGGCATAAGAGGTGCGCTGTGGTGTAGGGTGCGGGCTAGCTGTACTTTCCGTAATTTGTGATACTCTAAGTTCCAATTTTAAAGGAACGTACTGAACTCGCTGCCGCTTAAACAGCAGCACTAAAACCCCTTTAAAATTTTCACTAAGACTATCGTCAAGTTACTCCACAGGCAGACTAGCCCACACCCTACACCACAGCTTTCTTATGGCTTATTTATTTTGCAAATTTAGTTCAGGGGGAAAAGAGGCGGCGAACGAGCTTGATTGCGGGGGCAGATTAACCCACCCACTAAACATCGCTATCTTCCTGCTACACCTATTTAGAAATATAAAAAAGAACGCTAGATATTGTTTTTACAATAACTTAGCGTTCTTTTGCTATGCCTCTAGTTTTTGATTTTCTTCTCTTGGGACAACATTGAGATTAATGTTGCCAAGTTTTTTGATGAGGTCGGCATAAATGCTTTGTTGTTCATGAGTTGGTGTGCCGTCTGGAGACTCACCGATTACAACCTCTGTGATTTTTTGGTCTATGATGAAGTGTGATATTGTCTGTGGAATATTCTCGCTACATAAGAAATGTACTTCGCCGCCAAGTTCACTGCCGTATGCAAAGAGGTCCTCGAGTAGTCTACTGCTATCAGCATTATCAAATACTGTCTCTCCTTTTCTAATATGTAGAATGTGAAGAGGGGCATTTAAAGATTGTGCAAGATGGAATCCTTCAGAGATTAAACGACGACTATTCTCTTGTATAGTAATACAAACAAGCACTTTATTATTCATGGCATTCACTCCTTAATTTAGCAAACTCGTATTGGATTTACTTATCTTTATTATAGCATAAAGAGGCACAATTAGTGTGAATATATTATGAAAAAGTTCCCATTTAACGCCGTTTAAATGGGAACTTTTAGTTAAAATGCTTAATTGCTTGAGAAAAAATGAGAGAGGTATTTGCATAATTTTTGATGAAACTTAATTTGTGAAGGGGGAGTAATCAATCTATAATTAAATTTTTTTTAGGTTCATATATAAGTTACTTAGAGCTTATAAGATAAGTTCTTTTTTAGATACGTTGAATCATAAAGATAAGTCCATGTGTATAAGTAACTTTAGATGTTTCATCTCATCTACTTATATTATATTAAGGAGATGAAAAAAGGTGCTTATTTCTTTGTTAGATTTAGAGGTTTTATATGCCAAATTTCTTCGGCGTATTGCGTGATTGTACGGTCAGAACTGAATTTACCGGAGCAAGCAGTATTAATGATGGCCATTTTGTTCCAATTCTTTTGGTCAAGATAAGCTTTAGCTACCTTTTCTTGTGCTTCATGATATGGACGGAGATCTTTAAGAATGAAGTATGGGTCAGCTAAGTTATCACCTGCACGATTGAGTAGGGATTCATAAAGTTCGATGAATAAATCTGGAGCAGAGTGAATAATGGTACCATTAATGAGTTGTTTAAGGGCTGTATTAATAGCTTCATCGTGATTATAAATATCCCAAGGGTTATAGGTGCCTGATTTATAAAGTGAAAGAACTTCTTCACAGGTTAGGCCGAAGATGAACATATTTTCGTCGCCGACTTCTTCATAAATTTCAATATTGGCACCATCCAATGTACCGATAGTAAGAGCACCGTTAAGCATGAATTTCATGTTACTGGTACCGGATGCTTCTTTACTAGCTGTAGAAATCTGCTCACTGACATTGGCAGCAGGGATAATGATTTCTGCATTAGAAACGCAGTAATTTTCAATAAACACAACAGTGAGATATTTATTTACATCAGAGTCATTGTTAACCATATCAGCTACAGCATTGATGAGTTTGATAATGAGTTTGGCACGTCTGTAGCCTGGAGCAGCCTTAGCACCGAAGATAAAGGTACGTGGCACATAGTCACCGTTTGGATTGGCTTTGATTTCATTGTAAAGCATAAGAATATTAAGGACATTCATAAGTTGTCTCTTATATTCGTGAAGGCGTTTTACCTGTACATCAAAGATGGAGTCTGGATTAACAATGATATTGTTATGGTCTTTAATATACTGTGCAAGGCGAAGTTTATTATTATATTTAACTTGGCTGTAGGCATCAATGAAAGAAGCATCTTGAGAATAAGGAAGAAGTTTTTTGAGTGAGGTCAAATCAGTATACCATTCACCGCCGATTGTTTCTGTGATGAGATTTGCTAGCTCTGGATTAGAATGACCAAGCCAACGGCGCTGGGTAATACCATTCGTTTTATTGTTGAATTTATCAGGGTAGATTTGATAGAAGTTCTTAAGTAAGTCATTTTTTAAGATTTCAGTATGAATAGCAGCTACACCGTTTACAGAGAAACTACCCACGATAGCGAGATAAGCCATTTTGATTTGGCCGTCACAGATAATAGCCATATCGTGAATAATGTGTTCTGGTAAGTGATGTACTTCGCGTAGTTCAATACAGAAGCGGCGGTTAATTTCTTCAACGATTTGATAAACACGAGGAAGAAGTGTCTTAAAGAGTTCAATTGGCCATCTTTCTAAGGCTTCAATCATAATCGTATGATTTGTGTAAGCACATGTATGTGTCGTGATATAGAAAGCATCATCCCAGCCGAGGTTTTCTTCATCAATTAAAATACGCATGAGCTCAGCCACAGCAATGGCAGGGTGTGTATCGTTCATTTGGAAGACAACTTTTTGAGGAAGGTCGTAGATATTAGAGTTAGATTTTTTGAATTTTGCAATAGCAGATTGAACAGTTGCAGAAACGAAGAAGTATTGTTGTTTAAGGCGTAGTGCTTTACCTTGGTAATGATTATCATTAGGGTAGAGAACTTCTACTAAGGTTTTGGCTAAAGTTTGTTGTTGTACGGCTTTTTCATAGGCACCTTGATCAAAGAAACGAAGAACAAATTTTTCAGGTGCTTCAGCATCCCAGAGTCTAAGGCCATTTACAAAGCCATTTTTATAGCCAAGGATTGGCATATCATAAGGTATGGCTAAAACGGATTCAAAGTCTTTTTGTTCATAATGCACATTTCCATTTTCATCACAGTAACTGAAAACACTACCACCGAATTTAACTTCCTGGGCATTGTCATTACGTTTAACTTCCCAAGGATTACCGTTAGCAAGCCAATCATCAGGATGTTCAACTTGATAACCATCTTTAATTTCTTGTTTAAAGATACCATAGTTATAACGGATGCCACAGCCATAAGCAGGATAAGAAAGGGTAGAAAGTGAGTCTAAGAAACATGCAGCTAATCGGCCTAAACCACCATTGCCAAGTCCAGCATCGGGTTCTTGATCTTCGATGATAGAAAGGTCAATATCAATTTTTAGCTCATTGAGTGCTTCTTTGACCTTATCCATAATACCTAAGTTGACTAAGTTATTGCCAAGTGCACGCCCAACTAAAAATTCCATAGATAAGTAATAAAGTGTTTTAGGGGCTTCTGTATTATAAACTCTTTGTGTTTCAATCCAATCATCTGTAAGAATGTCACGTGTAGCAAAAGCAACGGCTTGATAAAGTTCTTGAGGAGAAGCGTCACTTAATGTTTTCCTAGAGAAATTTCTTACATGGTCTAAAATTTCTTTCTTAAATTTTTCTTTATTAAATTTAACAGACATAGGCTTACCTCCAATACAATAAATAGTAATTACGAATTTATTATAAGCAAGTAGATATAGATAACTTATAGTGCATTAAGTAGCACATCCTTCTCAGCGATGCATACTATTAGTTTATTAAGAGACTAATCAAAATATCATAAGAACAACTTATGTTTCCATGTTATCTATATAAATTATTGTCAATTTTAAATTATCTAAACAGTCAATATAATTATACAATAAAAATGGACAGTGGTTAAGTAAAATTTTGAGATTTTTTATGAATAAATGGAAGGAAAATGGCAGTATGCTATTAATAGACACATGCTTATGTAGAAAAAAATAAAAAAGAAGACAATAAAGAGTATGTGACTAAGTCACAGATTACAAAAATAAATTAATTTATAATGAATTTAAGAGTTTATATAGAGAAACCAACTAAAACCTTGAAATATACATGTAGGCAAATAAGTTTCTCTCAATGATTTCACATAACTAAAAGCTATGAATAACTAAATTTTATAAATGTGAAATCTATAAGAAAGGGGTAAGTAAGATGTTTTCGTTTTTTAGAAAAGATACAAGTGACAGCATAAATATAAAGGACTTAGATGCTTTAGTCGGTAAGATTAATTTAATAGATATAAGAGAAAGTTATGAATTCCAAGGAGGGAGTATAAAAACTGCTAAGAATATTCCTATGGGAGATTTATTAGAAACACCAGAACGTTATTTGAAGAAGGAAAGTAAGTACTACATTATGTGTCAATCAGGTATGCGAAGCAGTAGAACCGTTAGCACACTGCAAAAGGCTGGATATGATGTGATTAATGTGCAGGGTGGTATGGGAAACTATAGAGGAAGCAATAGAATATAAATAAGGAGGTTAACAAGATGAAAATATTAATCGTAGGTGGTGTAGCAGGAGGGGCTTCTGCAGCAGCTAAACTTAGACGTTTTAGTGAAGAGGATGAAATTATTATGTTTGAAAGAGGACCTCATGTTTCTTTTTCAAATTGTGCATTACCTTATCATTTAAGTGGCATGATTGAACCTGCAAGCAGGCTTGTACTGATGAATCCAGAGAAATTTAAGAAACAGTACAATATTGAAGCAAGAGTAAATGAAGAAGTTGTGGCTATTGATAGAGCACGTAAAATTATTAAAATCAAAAAGGTTTTAACCGGTGAGGTATACGAAGAAAGCTATGACAAACTTATTTTATCTCCAGGCGCCAAACCTAACAAACCAGAGATTCAGGGCAGCGAAAATATGCCTATATTTACAGTACGTAATGTAGAAGATATCGCTAAAATTAAATCATATATGGTAGAAAATAAGTTAACACAAATAGCCATTGTAGGTGGTGGCTATATTGGTATTGAAGTAGCGGAAAACATCCGAGAAGCTGGCTATGAGGTAAGTTTGATTGAAGGTGCCCCACAAATTCTTCGTACTTTTGATGAAGAAATGGTGCAAGTATTTCATAAGGTATTAGATGATCACGGCGTGAAACTTTTATTAAATCATCAGATTAAGGCGTTAGAAAAGGATTATGTGATTTTATCAGATGATACAAAAGTTCCAGCACAAATGGTAATTATGGCAATAGGTGTACATGCAGAAAATGAATTAGCTAAAATGGCAGGTTTAGAAGTTACGCAAATGGGAAGCATTGCAGTAGATAACAGCTTTAGGACAAATGACCCAGATATTTATGCGATTGGTGATGCTATAGAAGTAAATTCACTTTTAACAGATGAGAAAATGCGACTTACTTTAGCAGGCCCAGCTCAAAAGGCAGCTAGAGCAGTAGCTGGTCATATTAATGGAGAAGAAGTGAAAAAGCAAGCTTATATAGGAAGCAGTGCGATTAAGGTTTTTGATTACAATGGCGCATCTACAGGACTTACAGAGGCACAAATCAAGATGAAGAATCTTAGTATCAAGTATGATAAAGTTCACTTTATGTTAGGAGATAAGGTAGGCCTTATGCCTGATAGCAGTCCAATGCATTTTAAACTGATTTATGAAGTGCCATCAGGCAGAGTTTTAGGTGCACAAGCAATTGGTAAAGGCAGTGTAGACAAACGAATAGATGTGATTGCTACAGCTATGAAGTTTAATGCAACAGTTTATGACCTTAGAGAATTAGAACTTTGTTATGCGCCACCTTTTGGTACGGCTAAGGACATCGTAAATTATGCGGGCTTTATTGCATGTAATGTATTAGAAGGCCGTTTTAAACAAATTACAGTAGATAAGGTAAGGGATTTAGTTGCACAAGGTGCTTATATCGTAGATGTAAGAGAAGAAGGGGAATATGAGAGAGGTCATATTAAAGGAGCTCACTTAGTACCACTCAGCAAGTTAAGAGAAAGTCTATCTGAGATTCCAAAGGACCAACCTGTTTATATTCACTGTCGTACAGGACAAAGAAGTTATAATGCCGTTTTAGCTCTTCAAAACTTAGGATATGATCAAGTCATTAATATTACAGGTGGTTTCTTAGGTCTTAGTTTCTATGAATATTTTAAGGATAAGACAGAGGATAGGGAAAGCATTTTAACAAATTACAATTTTAATTAACAAATCAAGGGAGTAACAAAATGAAAAAATCGGATTGGCTAAAAAATGCACTTGTTCTAGGAATAGTATTTTTCATCGCTATTTGGTTTGTAAAACCGGTAGGAGTATCTACTCAGTTTAGTGTGCTTAGTGGCATAGTGCATAGTACGATAAATCAGGATGTGATTACGAAGGACCCTACAAGGGAATCTGGTTATAGGAGCACAAATGCTTATTATGATCGACATGAAGGAAAGTTGGCAAAAAGTATCAAAGAGCCACTTAATTATGATTTCGTCTTCGTACTGGGTATGCCTATAGGGGCATATATCATGTACCGCTTAAATCGCAAAAAACAACCTTCTCGTATGTCTGATGTAGGCGAGGTGTCAGGTGCATGTGAAGCAAAACAAAGCTTCATAAGGCGAGATGGACCAAGTTTTGTAGGCGGTTTCCTAATTTTATTCGGTGCACGAATGGCAGATGGCTGTACAAGTGGACATATGATGAGCGGGATGATGCAAGGTGCTGTAAGTGGTTATATCTTTGCGGGTGCCGTATTTATAGTAGCCATTCCTACAGCCATTGTTATCGGTAAGAATGCTAAAAGAAAGGCGGCAGACAAATGAAAATTGTAGAAGGACTCATATTAGGAGCATTATTTGGCGGGGCGCTATATTATGTAGGAGCCTCCAACCCTAAAAAGTTATTAAGTATGTTAAGACTTCAAGATTTAAGTCTTATGAAAATTATTTTCTTTGCCATTGGCTTGGGAAGTACATTACTTTCAATTGCTGCCTTAGTAGGCATATTTGATATTTCACATCTTAGCATCAAAACAACTCATTTAGGCGTTATTATAGGCGGACTTATTTTTGGAGTAGGATTTGGTTCTTTAGGAACTTGCCCTGGAACATGTGTGGCAGCTACATCTAGCGGCGGAAAAGGTAAAGCAATCTCAGCCGTAATCGGCGGTTTATTTGGTGCATTTGCTTTCTCTGAGACATATGGCTACTTTAATCAAATGGGCCTATTTGATACCATGAATTTAGGAAAGCTTACATGGTTTAATATTTCAGACCAGTTTCAATCAGTATTTGGAATGGGCTATGTAGGGCTCCTTATAGTAGGAATTCTCTTCATGATAGTAGGGACCGTGCTACCTATAAAGTTGTTAAAAGAGTAAAGGAAGTATCATAAAAATAGAGTCATAAAAATAGAGTCATAAAAATAGAGTCATTACAGAATAAGTTTTGTAATGACTCTATTTTTATAGGATATGGTTTTAAAATTTTCTAGTCAAATTAGCTCGACTGTAGTGCAAGTTTCTTTAACTTAGCAAGGTCAATAAGTTTAATTTCACCCCGGTGAGAGGTGATAAGCCCTTCGGAAACAAAGTATTTTATCATACGAGAGACTACCTCTCTAGCACTTCCCATATACTTGGCAATTTGTTCATGCGTTAGATGAATGGTGTAAGTGTTATTTTTATTGGCCTCGTCTAATAAGAAGATGGCTAGCCTTTGATCGAAATTCATAAAAAGAATTTGTTCCATAGCCCACATCACATCTGAAAACTTATCAGCTGTTGCCTTGTAAGAGAAGTTTTCTACATAAATATTTTCTGCCATTAACCTAGAAAAAATGTGGCTGCTAATGACCAGAACTTCCGTTTTTGATTCTGAATCCACATGAATATCAAAAGTTACATTTGATAAGACACAAGAAGCAGAGAGCATGCAGATCTCACCAGGATAAAGCCTATACAGTGTAATGTCTTTACCTTTATTAGAAAGCATATATGAACGGATGCAGCCCTGTTTTACAATAAGTACGCCTAGACAATTGTTATCGCCACCGTGGATGGTTTCACCTGGTTGATAGGAGGCAGTATGCACATGGCGTTTGAGCTCCTCCTGTTCATCTAAAGTGAGTTTATCCCAAAAAGTTAAAGTCTTTTTTAAAAGTAATAAATCCTCATCAGACATAGGAACCTCCTCATTATATATTTTTATGATGATATCATTTTTCTGAGATTTTTTCTGTGAGTTAGTCACCTTTATACTGTAACCTAGTTACAGAAAAATATCTATGATATTGGTAAACTAAGGTAAAGTTAAAGTTTAGGAGGATATTATGCCTGTTAGAAAAAAGAAATATGCCAGTGTGAGAGAGAAAGAATGTGTTGCATGTGGTACTTGTACTTTAGTGTGTCCCAAGGAGGCGATAACAGTGCCAAGAGGGATTACGGCTCAGGTAGATGAGGCATTGTGCATCGGCTGTGGGCTTTGTAAAAAGGTATGCCCAGCTTCTGTGATTGAAATACTTGAAAGAGAAGCTGAGAGGAGTTAATAAGAGGAGTTAATAAGATGAAGAAAAAGAAGAATTGGTATGATTATTTGTGGATTACATCAGCCCTTTATTTAGTTTTAGGCTTCGTAAATATTTTATTTGCATGGCTAGGAATAATATGTTTTATAGTACCACTCGTCATAGCTGCCACAAAAGGGAATAAAGCCTATTGCAATAAATATTGTGGTCGTGGGCAATTATTTGAATTACTAGGCAATCAATTAAATTTATCAAGGAAAAAAGATATACCGGGTTTTCTTAGAACCAAATGGTTTCGATATGGATTTTTAGTATTTTTCCTTGCAATGTTTATGAATATGGTGTTTTCAACATACTTAGTATTAGAAGGAACAAGAGGATTAAAGGCAATCGTTACATTATTGTGGTCGATTAAATTACCTTGGCATTGGGCTTATACAGGTAATACAGTTTCACCATGGGTGGCGCAGTTTGCTTTTGGCTTTTATAGTATGATGCTGACTTCTACCGTTTTAGGCATGTTTACAATGGCACTTTATAAACCTCGTTCATGGTGTGTATATTGCCCAATGGGGACAATGACGCAAGGAATTTGCAAAATGAAGCATCATAAGTAAGATAGATGAGTTAAGGCTATAAAAATATTATTGTATAGGTATAAATAAAGAAGAGATGTCTCAGAACTATAAATAGTTTTAAGACATCTCTTTTCTAGCTCTTAAGGATAACTTATGAGCTGTTTATTTAATTTATTGATTATAAGCTAAAGAATGCTTTAAGTGCCTCAGCAGTATGAATGAAGTCAGCTGCGGCCATAAGTTCACGCGCTGAATGCATTGCAAGCATTGGTGTTCCAATATCTACTGAACGGATACCAAGGTGTGAAGTTGCAAGTGGCCCAATAGTTGAACCGCCTCTTTCATCAGAGCGATTTACAAAGACTTGGAATGGAATATCATTAGCTTTGCAAAGTGCTGCAAATACCCCATAAGAGTCACTATCAGTTGTATAGCTGAAGTTTGCATTAACTTTGATAGCTGGTCCATTACCTGGAAGAACTTTATTAGTTGGGTCGCTCTTTTCCATGTAGTTTGGATGTGAAAGATGAGCAACGTCGGCAGAAATAATGAAAGAATTTGCGTAAGCAGTGAAGAGATCTTCTCTTGTTTTACCAAGTGCAAGTAAGATTCTTTCTAAAATATTGCCAAGCATTGGAGAATCAGCACCTTGTTTTGTATGGCTACCGATTTCTTCATTATCGAAGCAAACAAACATAGAAACCCCTTTTGTACTTGTGTTATTTAAAATGCCATAAAGACCACTATAAGTCATAGATAAGTCATCAAGACGTGGTGCAGAGATAAACTCTTCATTTAAACCAACAAGCATGCTTTTTTCAAATGGATAGAGGTACAGGTCTGCATCTAAGATATCTTCTTTTGCTACATCTAAAGTTTCTGCCATAAGTGTCAGCATAAAGTTTTCATCAGCTGGCTCGTTAAGGTAAGTAAGAATTGGAAGTGTATCTTTTTGCTTATTGATACTTACGCCGCTATTTACTTCGCGATTCATATGAATTGCTAAGTTTGGAATAATAAGAATAGGTTTATTGATATCAATAAGACGCATTTCTGGGAATAAAACGTTATCACTTTTAACAGCAACGCGTCCTGCTACAGAAAGCGGGCGGTCAAACCAGGTGCTAAGAATTGGTCCACCATAGCCTTCTGTATTTAATTTAATATAGTTATCGCTTTGCATTTGTGGATTTGGTTTGATTCTAAATCCAGGTACATCACCATGAGCTCCTACAATTTTGAATCCTTCTTTTTCTATATCTAAGGAGTTGATGCAAAAAGCTGCAAGGGCAGAATCATTAGTCGTTGTATAATATTTACCACCTTGCTGTAAAGTCCAAGGTGCTCTTTGGTCTAAATAAGTAAAGCCATGTGCTTCTAAAATCTCTTTACAAGCTGAGATTGTGTGGAACATTGTTGGACTTGCATCAATGAAGTCCATAAGTTGTTTTGTAAGCTGAGCTGTCATAAAAACCTCCTAAGTTGAATGAATTATTTTCCTTATTATAGCATTAAAAGATGAGGATGACATGTTGGATGATATAAATATTATTTACAAGTAGAGAAAACCTTATTTAAAAGGGATGAACTAAAATAGTAAAATAAAAAAATATACTCATAACTATAAATATTCGTTGACAAAAATGAAGTATTTGCATATTATAATTATAGATAAACATATGAGCAATCATTCATATATAAAAATAAATAAAGGAAGAGGTGGGGCTATGAAAGAAGCATTTTGTTTAGAAATTGAAAATCTTAATTGCGCACACTGTGCAGGCAAGATTGAAGAAAGATTAAAAAAAGAACCTAATGTAAGCGATTTAGAGCTTAACTTTATGTTAAAGAAGTTAAAGTTTAATATGGATACTCAAATGAGCGAAGCTGAAGTTATAGAACATATGAGCCGTATTGCAGATGGCATTGAAAAAGGGGTTAACTTTAAGTCAAATGGAGAGACACATAAATCATTTGAATTTAGAATTGAGAACTTAGACTGTGGTCATTGTGCAAGTAAAATTGAAGCAAGACTTAAACAAGAAACAAACATTAAAAACCTAGAACTTAACTTCATGCGTAAAAAGTTGAGTTTCCAAATGGATACTCAGATGAATGCTAAAGAAGTAGGAGAATACATTCGTATAATTGGTGATGAAATTGAAAAAGGGATAAAATTTATCCCTGAGGGTGAAGAAGAAGCAGAAGTAGAGCAAAGTACTAAGACAGGAAAAGGCCGTAATAAAGAAGCAATCCTTATGGGAATTAGTATTGCGTTATTAATAGGAGGCGCTCTTACAGATTTTAATCCATTATTTATTGTTGCCTATATTTTAGTAGGTTATGATGTAATTCTTCAGGCTGGTCGCAATTTAATTAAAGGAAGAATGTTAGATGAAAACTTCCTTATGACAATAGCAACTATTGCAGCATTTGCCATTGGGCAATATCCAGAAGCAGTAGCAGTTATGCTCTTCTATAAAATTGGTGAATATATGCAAGGCCGCGCGGTAGACTATTCTACACGTGAAATTGAAAAAGCGATGGATATTCGCCCAGAGTTTGCCAGAGTTATAAGAGGAGGCGAAAAGATCGTTTCACCTAAAGAAGTGCGCATTGGTGAAATTATAGAAGTTAGACCAGGAGAAAAGGTACCTTTAGATGGTGAAATTATAGAAGGTAAAGGAACACTTGATATATCAATGCTTACAGGTGAATCACTCCCAAGCTATGTAAGTGCTGGAGATAAGGTATTAAGCGGTAGCATTAATAAAGATGGTATTATCAAGATTAAAGTAACTACAGGATTTAAAGATAGTACAGTTTCTAAAATCTTAGATCTTATTCAAAATGCAAGTAGCAAGAAATCTAAATCAGAAAACTTCATTACTAAATTTGCAAGATGGTATACACCAATTGTAGTAGGACTCGCAATCTTTACAGCAATTGTGCCTTCTATTGTAACAGGAGATTATAGAACTTGGATTTATAACAGTATCGTATTCTTAGTTATTTCTTGTCCTTGTGCCCTTGTAGTTTCTGTACCACTTGGTTTCTTTGCAGGAATTGGAGCAGCTTCCAAGGCACAAATCCTTGTAAAAGGAAGTAACTATTTAGAAGAGCTTAATCATATTGATACAATTGTTCTTGATAAAACAGGAACAATTACAAAAGGTCAATTCGGTGTAACCCAAATCATTACAAATGGGGTAAGCAAGGAAGCATTACTTGAGGTTGCAGCAATTATTGAAAGCGGTTCAAATCATCCAATTGCAAAATCAGTTGTAAATGCTTATTCAGGGGAACTTCCTAAAGTTAATTTTGAAGAGTTCAAAGAGATTAGTGGTGCTGGACTTTTAGCAAAAGTGGACGGGAAAACACTTCTTGCAGGTAATGATAAATTAATGAAACAATTTAATATTAACTATGTCCCTACTGCAGAAATTGGCTCACATATTTATGTAGCTCAAGATGATGTATACTTAGGCTGCATTGTTGTAGCTGATGAAATTAAAGAAGATAGTGCAGAGGCTATTAGAAAGCTTAAAGCACAAGGTATTAAAAAAGTAGTTATGCTTACAGGTGATAAAAAAGAAATTGCTGAAAGCATTGGGGCTAAAGTAGGTGTAGATGAAGTTTGCAGTGAACTGTTACCAAGTGATAAAGTAGAAAAAGTAGAAGCTTTATTAGGAACACATCGTGTTGCTTTTGTTGGAGATGGAATCAATGATGCACCTGTTTTAGCAAGAGCAGATATTGGTATTGCTATGGGCGGCGTAGGTTCAGATGCAGCCATTGAAGCATCTGACGTAGTACTTATGACAGATAGACTTACATCTATTAGTGATGTACTAAAAGTAGCAAAAAGAACAAGAACAATTGTAACTCAAAACATTGTCTTTGCTTTAGGTGTAAAGGTTATAGTTTTAATCTTAGGTATCTTAGGTATTGCAAATATGTGGCTAGCAATCTTTGCTGATGTAGGTGTATCGCTTATTGCAGTAATGAATTCTATTAGAATTTTAGGTAAAGATTTTAGACATATGTTTAAGGTGATGAAATAATAGTGAAAAGATTGGGGAAAACGTATAAGATAATTACCGATAATGTGGATAAAGTATAACGTTAAAATAGGTGAGACAGCACTTCTTAGAAGTGCCATCTCACCTATTTTAGATTAGAAAGGTTTAGTAGTTTAAGTTTTTAATTTCTTCTAGGTAGTGTTTACGAAGGACTTGTGCCATGGTAAGTTGGCTATCAGGGATAGGGATTTCTAAGATAAAGTAAGGTGAATCATCATATTCAATTTGTCCATAGATAAATTGAAGTGTAGGTTCACCTTCCGTTGCAATAAGCACATTATCTAAAAAGTAAATGGATTTTTGCAGTGTATAAATATCATCTAAGAAGTAAATTGTGTCATCACCAAAGATGATATCAACAGGAGAATTAGAAAGCGTATTAAAGTAAGCGTTAGTAATAAGAAAGCCAATGAGTAGGAAAAGAAAGCTTACCAAGGGACCGAGATAAGAGACTGCTGGAAAGTAGGTAGAGATGAAAGTACAGCTAAAGATAAGAACAAGGATAAAGGTGAGAAATAATGTGCAGAGTGCATTATGTCGATGTTCTTTAATTGTCTTAATGATAAGGGAAGAAGTGTGAGGCATGAAGGTAAACCTTGTTATAGTAGGAATATCATTATCTTCTAATGCCTTCATAACAGTGTATTTTCTATGATGAACGGCAAATGCCGATAAGCCGATAAAAATAAAACAAATGGCACATAATGCAAGCAAGTTTTCCGTACTAGGAGAGAGTGTAGGGGCAAGTAGATTGCAAAGTATACATAGGAAGCCGATGATAAGGATTATAAGAGAAATGATGCAATGGATATAGGTTTTTTTCATACTCTTCCTCCTTAAGGGAAAAAGCGGTGTCTAGTAACTATTATATGAAAAGGGAGAAAATGTGCGCCTGGCCTCATGAAAAATGACGGTAAATATTTAAAACATAGTATACATATTGACATTTAGGGAATGGAGTAATAAAATACAATAAAATCTAAAAAAAATAAACATTTCAAAATACATTAAAGCTCAAGTAAAAGTGTAAAATGAAGTGATTTAAATTAATAAGGAGGATGGATATATGGCAGATTGGAAGTTTGATACATTACAAGTTCACGGGGGGCAAGAAGTAGATCCAGTAACTAAATCAAGAGCAGTGCCTATTTACCAAACTACATCTTATGTGTTTGATAACTGCGAGCATGGGGCAAACTTGTTTGGATTAAAAGAAGGGGGAAACATCTATACACGTTTAATGAATCCAACTTCAGATGTTTTTGAAAAAAGAGTGGCATTACTTGAAGGCGGTAAAGCTGCACTTGCAGTTGCATCAGGTTCAGCAGCCATTGCTTACTCAGTAATGAATATTGCAGAAAGTGGAGATAATATTGTTTCAGCAAGTACATTATATGGTGGTACATATCACTTATTTGTAGATACATTACCTAAATATGGCATTACAACTAAGTTTGTAGACCCAGATGATTTTGCAGCATATGAAGAGGCTATTGATGAGAGAACAAAAGCTATTTATGTTGAAACATTAGGCAATCCAAGTATTAATGTTATCGATTTAGAAAAAGTAGCAGAGATTGCACATAAACATGACATACCACTTATTGTAGATAATACATTTGGAACACCATATTTAGTAAGACCTATTGAATTTGGTGCAGATATCGTAGTACATTCAGCTACTAAATATATTGGTGGACACGGAACAAGTATCGGCGGTGTGATAGTAGATGGTGGTAACTTTAACTGGAAAAATGGGAAATTCCCAGGATTTACAACGCCAGACCCTGGATATAATGGTGTAGTTTATGGTGACCTGGAGAATAATGTAGGATTTGTAACAAAAGTTAGATTACAACTTCTAAGAGATACAGGTGCATGTATTAGTCCATTTAATTCATTCTTATTATTACAAGGACTAGAGACACTTTCACTTCGCGTACAAAGACACGTGGAAAATGCAAAGAAAATCACAGCGTACCTTGAAAATCATCCTAAAGTAGCTTGGGTAAACTATGCATCTCTTCCAAGCAACAAATATTATGAACTTGCACAAAAGTATTGCCCTAAAGGATCTGGTGCAATCTTCTCATTTGGTCTTAAAGGCGGTAAAGAAGCTTGTATTAGTTTCATTGAAAAGCTTAAGATTTTCTCATTACTTGCTAATGTAGCAGATGCTAAATCACTTATCATTCACCCAGCAAGTACAACACATGCACAACTTAATGATGAACAGTTAAAAGCAGCTGGGGTAGGGCAAGATTTAATCCGTGTATCAGTTGGTATTGAAGATGCGGAGGATTTAATTGCAGATTTAGAGCAAGCATTAGCACAAATCTAAGCTTTGCTAAACTCTATGAATAAAACTGATTTCATCACTACATACTAACTTAAAAGTATATAACTTTAATATTAGTAAAGGTGGTGAAAGATATGGCTAAAGCTGGTATGAGACGTCCTGATGTAAATGAACCTCATGGCACTGAAAGCAATCACAAAACACATTATTCAAAAGACCCACAAAAAGAGGTAAGCGAAATTCAAGGCAAGGCCA
The DNA here is from genome assembly GCF_982396655.1 of Cellulosilyticum sp. Taxonomy (NCBI): domain Bacteria; kingdom Bacillati; phylum Bacillota; class Clostridia; order Lachnospirales; family Cellulosilyticaceae; genus Cellulosilyticum; species Cellulosilyticum sp. Next base: position 37,948 of record NZ_CEVXFV010000016.1, read on the forward strand.
AATGTGGGAACAAAAAAGCAGGTAAGATTTATTAGATTAATATCTAAGAATAAACTGAAAGAAGCTTTTCCTAAAGTATAAAATACAAGGAAAGGCTTCTTTTTATATTTAAATTATATTTAAAGTACAATTGGTAAATTATTTCTTTATAATTTCTTCTTATAGCAAGTCAATTTACTTGACAGTTAATAAAGAATAAAATACTATTAATAAGGATGCTTTGGTATTAAAAAGCAGAAAAATAAAAATACTATTTAGGAGTGTGAGTATAAATGGATGCGGAACCGAGTTGTAGGTGTAAGCTGACAAAATTAAATAAAAATACTCACCTTATTTTATGTTTAAAATAACTTTTTAGGCCGACATGAGATGTTTACATATCATGCTTTGCATAACTATTTATGCCATTTGCAAATTTACTTATGCCTGCTTAAAGAAGTTACTTTAAAGTGGGCTAAGGTGAAGAATGAGGGTGTAATAGCATGAAAGAAATCTATAAAACATTTGATACGGGATTAGTACAGCTAGATGCATTTGAAGATGGGGCATGGATTAATTTATGTAACCCAACACCTCAGGAAATCAATGAGGTAGCAACAGAATTTAGCATAGAAACAAATCACATTTTATCAGCTTTGGATGAAGAGGAACGCGCACGTATAGAGGTAGATGATAACTGTACCGTTATTATCGTTGACGTTCCTATTAAAGAAAATGATGACCATAATGGTTATGCAACTATTCCATTAACGATTATCATTGGAGATAAATATATTATTACCACATGTCTTCAGCAGTTACAGTTACTAGAAGATTTTAAATCAGGTAAAATTAAAGGATTCTTTACTTTTAAAAAGACGAGATTTATTCTCCAATTACTATATAAAAATGCATCTTACTTCTTACAGTATCTAAGACATATTGACCGTTTGAGCCATCAAATGGAAGTAGAACTTCATAAATCTATGAGAAATAAAGAACTTCTGCAATTATTTGATTTAGAGAAGAGTTTGGTATATTTTACAACATCCTTAAGAGCAAATGAAATTGTTCTTGAAAAGATGATGCGTATGGAAAATATCAAGCGTTATCCAGAAGATGAAGATTTACTTGAAGACGTAATTATTGAAAATAAACAGGCCATTGAGATGGCAAATATATATAGCAATATTTTAGGTGGGACAATGGATGCCTTTTCATCTATTATTTCTAACAACTTAAATATTGCAATGAAAACACTTACTTCTATTACAATTATCATGGCTGTACCAACAATTATAGGTAGTTTCTGGGGGATGAATGTACCAGTACCACTTGAAGGACAGCCACATGCCTTTAGCATAATTATTATATGGTCTATTGTAGTCACAGGAATTATTGCTGTAATTATGATGAAGAAGAAACTTTTCTAAAAGTGAAAAGGAAAAGTGAAAAGGAAAGAGTGAAAAATAGAGAATTAAAAAAGGAGTTGCTGTATAAGGGGTTACAGCAGCTCCTTTCTTATTATCCGAACAAATTTTTGACATTTGAATATATATTTAATCAGAGGAGAATTTAAAATGAAAAAATAAGATTAATTATTGAAGTGTTGTCCAAACACCGTTATTTAAAATCATATTGTTTTCTAGGTCAAAACCTGTTTCACCTGAGCCAGGAACTTGTGCTGAACCGTTGGTGAATATTACTTTAGGGTCGTTCCAATTTTCTGTAAAGGTATAACTATAGATATTGTTACCTTCGTTTGTCATAGCTACACCAGGCCAAGAAGCGATTTGTAAAACAGAACCTGTACTTTCATCATAGATATAAGCGTTTACATTAGACCAGTTGTAAGCACTGTTATCAAAGTAAATCGTCTTTTCTGTAATAGGGTCGATGCTACCAGTATATGTTATCCAAGTATTATTTGTATAAATCATGCTTGGATTTTCTGTATTAAGCTCTAGTCCTGGTTCACCAGAACCTGGATATTGGCTACTGCCACCATTATTAAAGATAACACGCGCATTTTGCCAAGAACGAGGTAATTCATAGCTATAGATATTATTACCTTCATTTGTCATTTCGACACCTGGCCATGCACTAATCATTTCCACGCCAGAAGCATCTTCATTATAAATATAAGCATGTAAGTTAGACCAGTTGTAACTTGAATTATCGAAGTAAGCTTTTAATGTAGTAACATCTTCCTTGATATAAGTGTAAACTTCACTAATACTATCATCTTCGTTTGAAGCTGTTAGCGTAACAGTGATTTCACCTGGTGTCATATTTTCACCGATTTCAATTTGTGTACCATCAGTATATAAAATCTCTTCACCACCATTAATAGAATAAGTAGCAGAAGTAGCATTCTTAGCACCTAATGTGAGTGTAAGTGTATCTGTAAAGCTTGTGCCTTCAGGAGAAATACTGATTGATAAAGTATCATCTTGTGCTATAGGACAAAGTTCCCATGAACCATCTATATAGCATCTAGAGGCATCTACTGTTAAACCAGTTTTTGCAGGATATTGATTCGTGCCATCATTAAAGATGACTTTGCTATTTAACCAGCTCTTATCAAGTTCAATGCTATAAAGTCCATTGCCTTCATCTGTCATAGCAGTGCCAGGCCAAGCTGAAAGAATATTGGTAGTAGAACTACTTTCATCATAAACATAGGCATTAAGATTTGTGCCCCAGTTTGATGGTTTATACATAAAGAGTTTAAGTTCATCTTCTTTGACAGTTGGAGCAGTTTTAACTGGTGGTGGCGTAAGTGTCCATACACCATCCTTATACCATTGCTCGTCAGAGATTTTAAAGCCATCTTCGCCAGTGCCAGGGTCTTGGTTAGTTTTATCATTGAAGATAAAGTAAGCTTCTTCTAAATCAGGAGCTGTGAAGGTATACCAATTATTGCCTTCATCTGTCATTTTTACACCAGGCCAGCTAGGTGTAGTAACTGTTTCATCATCTGTATAGTAATAAACATAAGGTTCTGACCAGTCAGCAGGTTTATAAAAGTGAACAGTAGCAGGTGTGATGACTGTTTTTAAGTATGAATAAGTTTGCTCTACAGAGCCATAGTCATTAGAAGTTTTAATAGTGATAGTTGTAAGTGTTTCAAGTGGAAGGTCAGCATCTAAGTTAATAGTAGCTGTATTTTGGAATGTTACCCAATCCCCATCATTTACTTTGTAAGCACCGTTTGATGTATTTTTAAGAGATACATTAACATCTAGAGCATCCGTATAGTATTTGGTAACTTTATTAGATGCACCAGGATTAACAGAAATACTAGGAAGCTGAGAAGCAACTTTAAGTTCAAGTAAAATAACGCCATTGCTATCTGGAGTGATGGTAACGGTACCATTTTGAACAGTAGCTTCAGCACCTGTATAGGCATCACGAACGATAGAACCATCATTAAATACAGAAGAAACGTTGATAGTTTGTGTACCAGAAGCACCAAGGACAACGATAACATCATCATCTATGCCATTTTTATGATAGCTTCTTTGGAAAGTGTAAGGTGAACTATTAAGTTTGGTATGTGTACCAGCACCGATTGCAATATGGTCATTTCTAAATTGACCTACTTTTTGCCAGTGTGCAAGAGAAGCTGTATCCATATTGCTCCAGTTCATATCAGAACGTGTACCTTGATCCTTATCAGAACCACTTTCACCGCGTGATCTATTTGTTTCATCACCGTAGAAGATTTGAACAGCACCAGGAGAAAGAAGTAAGGTAGAGCCTAAGTTAATCATATTTGTTCTAGCAAGGTCTGTATCATGAGAAGAAATGTAACTAAGGACATTCCAAGAATCAGAGCTATTGATGCTATTGGCATAACTTTGATATGTACTATCAATAGAAGCAATATTACCATCCTTAGGGAAATTGAAGTTGATGACAGAATCAAATTTACCATCTGTGTGATAGTTAGATTGATTAGCACCATGACCAAATACCTCAGCAGTTGTCCAGAAATCTTCATCCCAATCAGCACCTGGTTTATCAGGATTATTTTGACGCCATTCTTTTAGCGCATCACTACAAGCATCTTTAAGTTGCGCCCATCTAAACATATCTACATGTTTTGCCGTATCTACACGGAAACCATCGATACCAAATTCTTTAACCCATGCAGCTAACCATTTTACTTGATAGTCAGAAGGCGAGATACCTAAATCTTGTCTTAAATTTTTAGCAGATGGTAAAATCCAAGCATCATAACCTGAAGTTTCTTTTGCCCATTTAGTTTTGAGGATAGGAGCTAATCCTTGATTACTTGTTACTTCAGTTTTTACATCAGGGAGACCAGATAAGTTTAATGTAAGGTCTGAACCACTACCAGCTGTATAACCTGATACTCCAGCACGAATCCATCCAGGACTCCACCATTTAGCCCATTCGCTCATATGCCCATTGTAATCAATAAGATTATGATAACTATGCCATGTTTCACCATTATTTTGATTAGGTCTCCAGTTGGCAAGTTGTGAAGCAGAAAGTGTAGTAGGATTGATATTATAATCAGACATATCTTGTAAGGTGAGGTAACCGACATGATTCATAACAACATCAAGTACAACACGAATGCCTTTTTCATGAGCTGTATCAACGAACTTTCTCATTTCTTCAATAGTACCCATGTTTTTATCCATCATAGTATAGTCAAGAGGATAGTACCCATGATAAGCATAATGCGCGAAATCGCCACTATCTCCGCCACCTACAAAACCATGAGCTTGTTCATAAGGAGCTGTAAGCCAAATGGTATTAACACCTAAATTTTCAAAATAACCATCATTTAATTTTTGAGTAAGTCCAGCAATATCACCACCATGGAAGGTTCCGATATTTTTGCCCCAGCTATCTGTTTTTACACGTCCATAGCTATTGTCGTTTGAGGTATTGCCGTTTACAAAACGGTCAGTAATGACGAAGTAAACAGTTGCATTATCCCAAGAAAAAACGTCATTTTCAGTATTACTTAGCAAGTTTACATTAGTAGTAGAGGTAGTTGTTGTATTTAAAACAGTAGACATTGGGGTGGCCATTAAGTTGGTAGAAAATAAGTTCTCACAGATGAAAGTCATGCTAACTAAAGTAGCCAATAAATTCTTTTTCATAGCATCCTCCTTATACTTTTAAGACTGATATAATTTCTAAAACGTTTCCGGAATCGATTTAGTAATTTGCTTTTATTTTAGCATGAAAAATTTATAATTCAATAAATTTTTAAAAAATTTTTGAAAAAATTTTGTATGTATTGCCTAACATAAAGCTTTTTAAAGGGGGGATAGAATGTGCAAATAATTAAATTTAGGCGGATACGTTATATAAAAATAGATGCATCTATTTATTACAGTAAAAGTGTTTTAGGGAAACGATAGAGCATGAGACAAGAACATAATAGGTCAATTGATGAATAATTTTTAATGTATTTTATGTGAAATTTATACGGTAAAAAAATTGATACAGATACAGAAAAACATCATAATAAGCTAAAAATAACATATTGCACTTAAGATATTTAAAGAGTATTGGTGAAAATATATAATTTAATTAAAGTTTGGAAAAGTCATAAAGTGTGGAGGGGAAATATGAGCAAGAGAATATTGAAGGAATTAGGTAAGACGATTAGGCACTATGCAAGGAAAGTAGTATTACCAGCCAGTCTAGCAATGCTATGTATTGCACCAAACTGTGTTTATGCGTATGATACGGAAGTTAACGAATGGAAAAATGTACAAATCGTTGGTGGCGGTATGATTACTGGTGTTGTATTTAGTGAAGCAGAAGAAGATTTAATTTATGCAAGAACAGATATGGGGGGGATTTACCGTTGGCAACCAGATTCAGAAACATGGAAACCACTTACTGACTGGGTAGGCCCAGAAATCTGGAGTAACTTAGGATGTGATGGCATTGCAACAGACCCATCAGATCCCAATAGAGTTTATGCCTTAATGGGTGAATATGATAATGGTTGGACAGATGTAAAAGGCGCTGTATTCTGTTCTGATGATAAAGGAGAAACATGGACTGTTTCAGAATTACCTTTCTTCTGTGCGAGTAATCAACAAGGACGTTTAATGGATGCAAGACTTACAGTAGACCCTAATAATTCAGCTATCTTATACTTAGGTTCAAGAAATGATGGATTATGGAAGAGTGAAGATTATGGTCAAACATGGAATCAAGTTACAAGTTTTGACATAGAAGGAGATTTTTTATATGACAAGGGAACTGTTTATGAAGGGCATTTAGGCATTACTTTTGTATTATGTGATAAAAATTCAAATGTCTCAGGAAAAGGTTCTCAAACTATTTATGTAGGTATAGGTAATAAAGAACATTCTATTTATAAAACAACAGATGGCGGTAATACATGGGCGCCACTTGCAGATGAGCCACGTGGCAAGATTGTAGATGAAGCAACTCAGTCTTGGGAAATTCAAGATGGCGATACATATTTACCACAACAAGCATATTTAACGAAAGATGGTATGCTCTATGTGACCTATGCTACAGAAGCAGGACCATATGCGTCAGGTTATGGGGATGTATGGAAGTATAATACAAATACGGAGGAATGGAAACTTGTAAGTCCAGTTTCTAGTAAGAATGCACCAAATGATCCTTGGTATGGTTATCAAGGTCTTGCAGTAGATCCACAAAATGAAAATAATATCGTTGTAACATGCCAATCTTGGTGGCCAGATATGCTGATGTATAGAAGCACAGATGGTGGGGAAACTTGGGAAAATGTTTGGGAATGGACTAGCTATCCAGAACGTAATATCAAATGTGATATAGATATTTCAGTAGCGCCATGGCTTGACTGGGGTAGTACACATGGACCAGATAATAATGCAGAAGCATCGCCAAAAATTGGTTGGAACGTAGGGGCTATTGCTATTGACCCATTTAACTCAGATAGAATGATGTATGGTACAGGTGCTACACTTTATGGTACAGATAATTTAACAAACTGGGATAAAGGGGAAAAATTTAATATAGAAGTAAAAGCTAAAGGTATTGAAGAAACAGTATCTAATGCACTTATTACAATTCCAGATACAGAAGATGATGGGCTTGTAAGTAGCTTATGGGATATTAATGGTTTCTATCATGAAGATATTACGAAAGTACCTGAAATTTTAGCGAATGTAAGTGCAGGCAATAAATATTCTACATTAAATAGTTCTGTAGACGTAGATTACGCAGAACTTAATCCAAGTATTGTTGTACGTGTAGGAGAAAGAACAGCTGTAGACGGCTATGGCAACTACTTAAATGGTATGATGACTTCTAAAGATGGCGGTAAGACATTCTCACCAATCCATGACCGAATTGGTAATAGTAATGGTAGAGGTGAAGTAGCTGTTTCTGCTGATGGTAGCATCTTCTTATGGGCAACAGAAGATGAAGCAGTAAGTTGGTCAAAAGGTGGTTATAACTGGACAGCTAGTACAGGAATTCCAGTAGCTGCAAATATTTGTTCAGATAGAGTAAATCCAAATGTATTCTATGGTTATAGTGGCGGCAAGGCTTATGTTAGTACAGATGCCGCTAAGAGTTTTACAGAAGTAAGTGTAGAAGGATTGCCAAGTGTGACATCAAATACTATGAATATTAAAGGCGTAAGAGGTTACGAAGGTCACGTATGGATGGGAACAGCTAAAGCAGACGATAAGAATGCTAATGGATTCTGGTTCTCAGAAGACTTTGGTCAAACTTATACAAAACTTACAACAGTAGATGCTGTAACAGCATTTGGTTTTGGTAAAGCAAAAGAAGAAGGTGGCTATCCAGCAATTTATATTGTAGGTCAAGTAGAAGGTAAAGATGGTTTCTTCAGATCTGATGATCAAGGTGCAACATGGACACGTATTAATGATGATAATCACCAATATGGTTTAGTAGATCCATGCTGCGATGTAACAGGTGACTATGATGTATATGGTAGAGTTTATATTGGAACAAATGGTCGGGGAATCGTTTATTCAGACACAGGTAGTGGCACAATAACAACACCAAGTGCAACAATTTCAGCTACAACAGCTGTCTTTGATAAAAAAACAGATTTACAAAAAGACGTAACAGTAACGGTTAATGCAAATGGTAATACACTAGAAGCTGTTAAAATTGGGGATAAGGTGTTAGTAGAAGGTGAAGATTATACAGTTGCTGGGGATAAAGTGACTATTCTCAAAGAATTTTTAGCTACACAGGAAGATGGTAAGCTCAAAGTAACCTTTGACTTTAATGAAGGAAATGACCCAGTACTTACAATCACTGTTAAAGAAACAGTTGTTAGTGCTAGTTTAAGTAAAACAGAAGCTAGTTTTGATAAGAAAACAGAATTACAAGAAGATGTTGTTGTAACATTTGAGGCAAATGGCAACGCATTAGAAGCTATTAAAAATGGTGATGTTGTATTAGTTGAAGGGACAGATTATGTAGTAGAAGATAATAAAGTAACTATTCTTAAAGATTATCTGACTCAGTTAGAAGAAGGTAAAGTAGCTTTAGTCTTTGACTTTAATAAAGGTGAAGACCCAGTACTTACAATTGATGTGACAAAGACAGTTGTAAGTGCAACACTTGAAACAACAACAGAATCATTTGACCAGGCAAGTGTAAGTGATGTGGAAGTGGGGATGATACTTAACGGCAATACATTAGTAGCAGTTAAGAAAGATAATGCAGCACTTACAGTAGGTAAAGAATACACAGTAGTAGAGGATAAAGTTATATTTGCAGCAGATTATCTTGCAACACTTAGTAAAGGTGCACATGAATTTGTATTTGAATTTAGTGAAGGAAACAGTGCAAGCTTTGTAATCAATGTAGTGAATACTGCAGAAAAAGATTCTGTTGTAACACCAGATGAGGCTACATTTGATAAAAATGTGGAAATGCAAGCGGATGTGGTTGTAAATGTAGAACTAAATGGTAATACATTAGAAGCCATCAAACTTGGTGATAATGTACTTGTATCAGGTATAGAGTACATTGTCGGTGAAGAGGGTACAATTACATTCCCAGCAAGTTACCTTCAAACTTTGGCTAAAGGCACATATGATTTTACCTTTGAATTTAGTGCAGGTGAAAAACAAGTTGTTAAAGTAGTGGTTGTTGATACTACAAAAACAGAAGTTGCAGAAGGTGCTATTGTAGTAGAAGTTGTTAATAAAAATGGCATCAGCACAAATGCACTTGCTCATACATTTAAATTAAAAGTAAAAGATGATAGTGAATTTGATATATCAAAGCTTTCAATTCGTTATTACTTTACAAATGAAGAGTTAGGAGTAGGTACAAATTGCTGGATTGATACAGCAGCAGCGCAATATACATGCGCACCTTGGTATGTAAGTTTAACAGATAAAGTAAGCGGTGTAGTAAAAGATATGGAACAAGTAACAGATACAGCAAATCAATATGCTGAGATTACATTTACCGATGATGGTGTACTTAATAATACATGTACATTACAAGTAGATACACGTATTGCAAATAATAACTGGTCAGCATTTAATCAAAGCAATGATTTCTCATATGAAGATGCTACAAAAGTTGCAGTATTCTATGATGGAGAGCTTATAAGCGGCAGTATGCCACAATAGGAATCTAAGGCTGAAAGTGGTGTTACGAGATTGTCAATAGTTTCGCAACACCTTTTTCTTTAAGAATAGGGGAGGAAAATATGAGTAAAAGAATATTGAGGGATTTGACACAAACAATTAAACGTTATGCAAGAAAAGTAGTATTACCCATGGGACTGGCAATGATGGTAATAGCACCTAACTGTGTATATGCATTTGATACGGAAGCGAATGAGTGGAAAAATGTACAAATTTATGGGGGCGGAATGATGACAGGGGTTGTTTTCAGCCCGGCAGAGAAAGACTTAATCTATTCGAGAACTGATATGGGAGGCGTATATCGCTGGATTCCAGAGACAGAAAGCTGGAAACCACTTACTGACTGGGTTGGCGCAGATATGTGGAGCAATTTAGGCTGTGATGGTATTGCAGTAGATCCAAGTGATGCTAATCGCGTTTATATGCTTATGGGAGAGTATGATAATGGCTGGACAGATGTACCAGGGGCTGTATTTTGTTCTAATGATAAAGGAGATACATGGACAGTATCTGAACTTCCATTTTTCTGCGGTTCAAATATGCAAGGGAGACTAATGAATGGAAGATTAACAGTTGACCCTAATAATTCAGCAGTTTTATATCTTGGTTCTAGAAATGATGGCTTATGGAAAAGTGAAGACTATGGTTTAACATGGAATAAGATGTCTAATTTCGATATAGAAGGTGATTTCTTCTATGATAAAGGAGAAGCTTATGGTGGCCATTTAGGAATTACTTTTGTATTATGTGACCCAAGATCTAACTTGGAAGGTAAAGGGTCTCAAACGATATATGTAGGAATTGGAAATAGTGAACATTCTATTTATAAAACAACGGATGGTGGAGAAACATGGGCACCAGTAGTAGGAGAGCCACGTGGTAAGGTTACGAATGAAGCAACAGGTGAATGGAATATGGTAGATGGTGATACATATTTACCACAACAAGTTTATTTAACTAAAGAGGGTATTATGTATGTGACATATGCCACAGAAGCTGGTCCATATGCATCAGGATATGGTGATGTGTGGAAGTATAATACGAATACAGAAGAATGGAAACTTATAAGTCCGAAATCTAGTATAAAGGCACCAGATGACCCATGGTATGGATATCAAGGTCTAGCAGTAGATCCACAAGATGAAAATACACTTGTTGTAACAGGACAATCATGGTGGCCAGATATGATGATGTATAGAAGTACAGATGGTGGAGAAACATGGACAAATGTTTGGGAATTTACCAGTTATCCAGATAGGGATATTAAATGTAATATTGATATTTCAGAAGCACCTTGGCTTGATTGGGGCAGCACACATACACCAGATTATAATTCAGTAGCTTCTCCTAAAATTGGATGGAACTGCGGCGCAATTGCTATTGACCCATTTAATTCGGATAGGATGATGTATGGTACAGGTGCAACACTTTATGGAACAGATAATTTAACCAACTGGGATAAAGGGGAGAAATTTGATATTAAGGTAAGAGCAAAGGGGATTGAAGAAACTGTAAGTAATGCGCTTCTTGTTATACCAGACACAGAAGATGATGGACTTATCACAAGTTTATTCGATATTAATGGATTTTATCATGAAGATATAACCAAGGTACCTACAATTATGGCGAATATGAATGGAGATAAATATGAATCACTAGAAAGTTCTGTGGATGCAGATTATGCAGAACTTAACCCTAAAATTGTATTCCGTGTAGGAGAGAGAAGGGCTATAGATAGTTATGGTAGTTATGCAAATGGTATGACGATATCAAAAGATGGTGGCAAAACATTTTCATTAATTCATGATCGTATAGGAAATAGTGAAGGCGGCGGAGAAGTAGCAGTTTCAGCAGATGGTAGTGTTGTACTTTGGGCTACGCCGGATGAACCTGTATCTTGGTCAAAAGGTGGCTACAATTGGAAAGCATGCGAAGGTATCCCAACGAATGCAATGATTGCTTCCGATCGTGCAAATGCAAATATGTTTTATGGATGCAGTAAAGATGGCAAAGTTTATTATAGTACAGACTTAGGAAAAACTTTTGAAGAAGGTCAGATTGAAGGATTACCAGCTGTAGGTAGTGCCCAAGATTTAAATATTAAGGCTGTAAAAGGTTTTGAAGGGCATGTTTGGGTAGGAACCAATAAAGGTGATAAGGGTACAAATGGATTATGGCATTCTACAGATGGTGGTAAGACTTATACAAAGTTAGATACAGTAGAAGGAGCTCTTTCATTTGGCTTTGGTAAGGCAAAAGAAGAAGGTGGCTATCCAGCAATTTATATGGCAGGTATAGTAGAAGGAAAGAATGGATTCTTTAGATCTGATGACATGGGTGAGACATGGACACGAATTAATGATGATGAACATCAATATGGATTAGTGGACCCTGGATGTGATATAACAGGAGATTTTGATACATATGGAAGAGTTTATATTGGAACAAATGGCCGCGGAGTTGTTTATGCTGATACAGGTAGCGGGACTGTTGCAGTACCAAATGCATCAATTTCGGAAATAACAGCTATATTCGATAAAAAAGAAGAATTACAAAAAGATGTAACAGTTACAGTGAATGCAAATGGTCATACACTTAAATCACTTAAGGCCAACGATGAGGTATTAGTGGAGGGTGAAGATTACATAGTTGATGGAGATGAAGTAACAATTCTTAAGGCATTCTTAGCAAAACAAGAGAATGGCTTAGTAAAAATAACTTTTGACTTTGATAATGGAAAAGACCCTATCCTTACAATCAATATTAAAGAAACAATTAATAATGCAACGCTTGAAACCTCAACGGCATCATTCGATCAAGCAAGTGCTAGTGACGTAGAAGTAGGGATGATACTTAACGGCAATACATTAATAGCAGTTAAGAAAGATAATGTAGCACTTACAGCAGGCAAAGAATACACAGTAGTAGGGGATAAGGTTATATTTGCAGCAGATTATCTTGCAACACTTAGTAAAGGTGCGCATGAATTTGTATTTGAATTCAGTAAGGGAAATAATGCAGGTTTTGTAATTAACGTAGTGAATACTGCAGAGAAAGATTCTGTTGTAACACCAGATGAGGCTACATTTGATAAAAATATGGAAATGCAAGCGGATGTAGCTGTAAATGTAGAACTAAATGGTAATACATTAGAAGCCATCAAACTTGGTGATAATGTACTTGTATCAGGTATAGAGTACATTGTCGGTGAAGAGGGTACAATTACATTCCCAGCAAGTTACCTTCAAACTTTGGCTAAAGGCACATATGATTTTACCTTTGAATTTAGTGCAGGTGAAAAACAAGTTGTTAAAGTAGTGGTTGTTGATACTACAAAAACAGAAGTTGCAGAAGGTGCTATTGCAGTAGAAGTTGTTAACAAAAATGGCATCAACACAAATGCACTTGCTCATACATTTAAATTAAAAGTAGAAGATGATAGTGAGTTTGATATATCAAAACTATCAATTCGCTACTACTTTACAAATGAGAGTCCAGAAGTAGGTGCAACATGTTGGATTGATACAGCAGCAGCTCAATACACGGGTGCGCCTTGGTATGTAAGTTTGACAGATAAAGTAACAGGTATAGTAAAGAATATGGAGCAAGCAACTGATACAGCTAATCAGTATGTAGAACTGACATTTGCGGATGCAGGCATACTGAATAATACATGCACATTACAAATAGATACACGTGTTGCAAATAATAACTGGTCAGCATTTGATCAAAGCAATGACTTCTCATATGAAGATGCTACAAAGATTGCAGTATTCTATGATGGAGAACTTATAAGTGGTGCTCTTCCTAATTAAGTTAAATATGTTTAAACAAAAAAATCAAAAAAATGTGAAAAAACTATATAATTATTGCATATAATGTGATAGAATACAGAGGAATAAAAAATACGTGATAGCAAAGGCGCTATAGATTATAAATCTATAGCGCCTTTTTGCTATTTGCTAGAAGGTTAACATGTGAAGGTACTACTTTAGTTAGTTGATAAAGAAACAGTTAAGGGACATTAGAATAACGATAAAAGGGAGATTTATGTGAGAAAACAAAGTAGATTAGGGGGAATGAGTATGTATTCATCATCAAGTACAATTTGGGTATTAGTAGCCGCAGCATTGGTATTTTTTATGCAAGCTGGCTTCGCTATGGTTGAGACAGGATTTACAAGGGCTAAAAATGCAGGAAATATTATTATGAAAAATTTAATGGACTTTTCAATTGGTACACCAATTTACTGGTTGTTTGGTTTTGGATTAATGTTTGGTGGTAGCAGTGCTCTAATAGGCGGAATTGATTTATTTAGTATGGGAGGATATGCAGATGTATTGCCATCAGGTGTTCCTAAATATGCCTTCTTTATTTTCCAAACAGTATTCTGTGCTACAGCAGCCACAATTGTTTCCGGTGCCATGGCTGAAAGAACGAAGTTTATTTCATATTGTATATATAGTGCAATTATCAGTGCAATAATCTACCCTATATCAGGACATTGGATTTGGGGTGGTGGCTGGCTTGCACAATTAGGATTTCATGATTTTGCAGGTTCAACAGCAGTTCATATGGTAGGTGGTGTAGCAGCCTTTGTAGGTGCTGCTATATTAGGACCTAGAATTGGTAAGTACTCAAAAGATGGTAAACCAAAAGCTATTCCAGGTCATAGTTTAACACTTGGTGCTTTAGGTGTATTTATTTTATGGTTCTGTTGGTTTGGATTTAATGGTGGCTCTACAGTATGTGCAGAAGGTGACGATGCACTTATCGCAATGGGTTCTATCTTTACAACAACTAACTTAGCAGCAGCGGTTGCAACAGTAACAACCATGATTATTACATGGGTACGTTATAAAAAACCAGATGTTTCTATGACACTTAATGGCTCACTTGCAGGGCTCGTAGCCATCACAGCAGGTTGCGATGTAGTAGATCCTGTTGGCGCATTCTTTATTGGTCTTATTGCTGGCTTCGTAGTAGTATTTGGGATTGAGTTTATTGATAAAGTAGTAAAAGTTGATGATCCTGTTGGTGCAGTAGGTGTTCATGGTATGTGTGGTGCAACAGGTACAATTTTAACAGGTTTATTTTCAACTTCAGAAGGTCTATTCTATGGTCATGGTGCTAGATTCCTAGGCGTTCAGATATTAGGTGTTATTGCTGTTATTGCTTGGGTTGCAATTATGATGACAATTGTATTCCAAGTTTTAAAACATACTATAGGTTTAAGAGTTACAGCACAAGAGGAAATTAGTGGTTTGGATTTACCAGAGCATGGATTAGTAAGTGCTTATGCAGATTTTTATACAATGGGTGGTATGTCAACAAGTGAAATTGCTACAACAATAGATACAGGTAAAGTAACTCCAGAAGTTGCTATCCCAGTAGAAAAAGTAGCTAAAACACCATCAGTAGGTTCTGATGTAAAGATGACGCAAATTAGGATTATCACAAAGGAAAGCCAGTTCGAAACATTAAAGATAGCCATGAATCGTATTGGCATTACAGGTATGACAGTCAATCATGTCTTAGGTTGTGGCATGCAAAAAGGTGCTACAGAACTCTATCGTGGTACACCTTTGGAAATCAATTTACTTCCTAAGATTCAAGTAGATATTGTAGTTTGCAAAGTACCAGTAGAAACAGTCGTTGAAACAGCCAAACGTGTCCTCTACACAGGCCATATCGGCGATGGCAAAATCTTTATCTATGACGTAGAAAACGTCATTAAGGTAAGAACAGGCCAGGAAGGCTATAGTGCCCTTCAAGATGTAGAATAAAAGTTAATAAGTGACTTTGAAAATACAAAGGAGCTCCTGCGAAGCTAGTCAAATAGTTTCGCAGGAGCTCCTTTTATATACCTAACTCGTTAGAGAAAATAAGTTACCAATACTTCAATGTAGCTAATTAACTTAATTTTATCTAAGCTTTGAGTGGCGCCAGATTTAAGGAAAATTAGAGGGGCACGTATCCACAATCTTAGTATCAAAAAAAGTCCGCAGCACTTTATTGCTGCGGACTTTGGATTAGGCTTTCTTTACTGAGAATGTAACAGCTTCACCGTTAAGTTTCCAGTCTTTTGTATAGCCATCAACAGTTCCTTCGATAACGCTATTAGCTAATACTTCTGATGCGATGTAATCAGCATTTTTAGCCATGATAGCGCCTACTTTTTCGTTACCTGTATAAGCTACTTCAATGTGATCTTGAACTTCGAAGTCAGCTTCTTTTCTCATTGTTTGGATTTTAGAGATGATTTCACGTACGAAACCTTCTTCGAGAAGTTCTTCTGTAAGAGCTGTATCGATTACTACTGTGTAACCTTTATCAGCAGCAGCTACATAACCTTCTTTTTGAGCTGTACTAATTAAGAGGTCATCTTTAGTAAGTTCAATTTCTTGCCCTTCGATTGTTAATTTTAATACGCCTGTTTCATTAAGCTCGGCCATAGCAGCTGTTCCGTCAAGTTCTGTAAGGGTGCTGCGGATAGCGTTAAGCATTTTACCATATTTTGGTCCTAATGTACGCATTTGTGGTTTGAAGCTGTATGAAATGAAGTCAGCAGCTTCTGTTGTGAATTCTACGTGTTTAACGTTTAATTCTTCTGCTACGATATCAATGAATTCCCCTGGTAAAACTTCTGTAGCACCTACATAAAGAGTACCGATTGGCTGACGGTTTTTGATACCGCTTTCGTTACGGCAGCTACGTCCAAGTACTACGATATCAAGTACTTCATCCATGTGTTTTTCAAGTTCTTTGTCTACCATTGATTCATCACATACAGGGAAGTCACATAAGTGAACACTTGCAGGTGCAGTTTCATCAACGGATTTAACAAGGTTTTGATAGATTTGTTCTGCCATAAATGGTGTGAATGGTGCCGCAAGTTTTGCAAGTGTTACAAGTACTGTATGAAGTGTTTTGTAAGCATTGATTTTGTCTTGTGGCATATCACTTTGCCAGAATCTTTCACGACTACGACGAACATACCAGTTAGATACTTCGTCGATGAAGTCTTGCATATCACGAGCAGCTTCGAAGATGCGGTAGTTTTCAAGATTTTCATCTACTGTTTTAACGAGTGTATGAAGTTTTGAAAGTACCCATTTATCCATCATGTTAAGTGATGCATAATCTAGTTCATATTTAGTTGGGTCGAAGTTGTCGATGTTTGCGTAAAGTACATAGAATGCATATGTGTTCCAGAATGTACCCATGAATTTACGTTGTGATTCGCTAACGTTTTCAGCTGCGAAACGGCTTGGAAGCCATGGTGCAGAAGCTGAGTAGAAGTACCAACGAACAGCGTCAGCGCCTTGTGCATCAAGTACTGTCCAAGGATCTACTACGTTACCTTTATGTTTACTCATTTTGATACCATCTTTGTCGCCAACGTGTCCAAGAACGATAACGTTTTTGTATGGTGCTTTATCAAAGATAAGAGTTGAGATTGCCATTAGCGTATAGAACCATCCACGAGTTTGGTCAACAGCTTCTGAGATGAAGTCTGCTGGGTAATTTTCTTCGAAGATTTCTTTGTTTTCAAATGGGTAGTGCCATTGTGCGAAAGGCATTGAACCACTATCATACCAACAGTCAATAACGTCTGAAACTCTTGTCATTGTGCCACCACATTCAGGACAGTTAAGGTGAACATTATCAATGTATGGTTTATGAAGCTCGATGTTTTCTGGACAGTCAGAACTCATTGATTTAAGTTCTTCGATGCTGCCGATAAGGTGTTTATGTCCACATTTACATTCCCAGATAGGAAGTGGTGTACCCCAGTATCTTGAACGTGAAAGACCCCAGTCAATAACGCCTTCAAGGAAGTTTCCGAAACGACCTTCACCGATTGATGGAGGTATCCAGTTAACTGTGTTATTGTTTTTAACTAATCTATCACGTACTTTAGTCATTTCGATGAACCATGTGTCACGTGCATAGTAAAGAAGTGGTGTATCACATCTCCAGCAGTGTGGATAGCTATGTGTATGAGGAATAGCTTTGAATAATGTTTCTTTAGATGCTAAGAATTTAAGAATTTCTGGGTCAGCATCTTTAACAAATACATCTTTAAGATGTGGGAATACTGCTGTGAATTCTTCTGTGAAGTAACCTTGTTCGTTAACAAGCTGTACGAATGGAAGGTTGTTTTCGCGGCCAACTCTTGCATCATCTTCACCAAATGCAGGAGCGATATGAACGATACCTGTACCATCTGTAAGTGTTACATAGTTATCAGCTACTACGAAGTAAGCTTTTTTATCTGTTTTTACAAAATCGAAGAGTGGTGCGTATTCCATACCACAAAGGTCTTTACCTGGGAATTTAGCTACGATTTCTACACCTTCTGTGCCAAGGTTAGCTTCTACTAAAGCTTCAGCTAAAATGTAAGTTGTACCATCTAAAGTAGCTCTTACATATGTGTGCTCTGGATTTACGCAGAGTGCAACGTTTGATGGAAGAGTCCATGGTGTTGTTGTCCAAGCAAGAAGGTATGTGTTTTCTTCGCCTACTACTTTGAATTTACATGTAGCTGTTTGGTCTTTGATATCTTTGTAACCTTGAGCTACTTCGTGTGAAGAAAGTGATGTTCCACAACGTGGGCAGTAAGGTACGATTTTATGTCCTTTGTAGATAAGGTCTTTATCCCAAATTTGACGAAGTGACCACCATACTGATTCGATATAGTTGTTGTCATAAGTTACATATGGATGTTCCATGTCCACCCAGTAACCAACGCGGTCAGACATTTTTTCCCATTCGCTTTGGTATTTCCAAACACTTTCTTTACATTTTTCAATGAATGGTTCGATACCGTATTCTTCGATTTGTGGTTTACCACTGATACCAAGAAGTTTTTCAACTTCAAGTTCTACTGGAAGACCGTGTGTGTCCCAACCAGCTTTACGAAGTACTTTATAACCTTTCATAGTTTTGTAACGTGGCATGATATCTTTCATTGTACGTGTTAAGATATGACCAATATGTGGTTTACCATTTGCTGTAGGAGGGCCATCATAAAATGTGAAAACTGGGCCACCTTCTCTTGATTTGATTGATTCTTCAAATACATTGTTTTTCTTCCAAAAATCTAAAACTTCGAGTTCTCTATCAACGAAGTTCAGATTGGTATCTACCTTCTTGTACATACTATTCCTCCTAATATTAATTGTAGAAATTTAAAAGTGTAATTTTCCATAAAGGTTTTATATAAATATATAAAATCACATATGTATAAAGACAAGTTATTTTAAGCCTAGGCTCTACTTCTTAGTTATAACCAAATTTCTTAAATATTAGTCTTTAACATATGAAGGGTACTGGATTCAGGATTCTAAATGTAGGTAAAAAACGCAACAAAAAAGCTCCTTCATCCATTAACAGGACGAAAGAGCACTATATACGTCATCTTCCGCGGTACCACCTGATTTGCCTTCTATAAAGAAGACCGCTCGTTATACCTTTCCTTACGGTAACGGTAGGAAACCGTCAGAGTCTACTCATAAACCTAAGGCTTATGTTCGGTCTGCCACTCCAAGGCGATTTTTCCTAAATTCTATCGTGTGAGCTTCCACCAACCTCACTCGCTGAGACGCATCAAATGTAGTACTTGTCCTCTTCATAGTGTTTAGAGTTTATAAATAAATTAATAGTAACATTATAAAGTCAAAATTTGATTTTGTAAAGGGGAAGTAGGGGAAATACATAACGATTAAAGGGATATATTACACATTCATAAAATGGAAAAAAATGTTAAATGTTGAAAGGAAAAGGTCGATATTTAGATGAAGAAACAAATTTATAAAGGAGTTAGTAATGCGTAATAGAGATAAGAAAAGCTTAAAGGTAATTTTTATTTCATCCTATTTATTGATTGGGATTTTACCTATGATGATTATTGCAGGGATTTTTGGAGGTATTATTAAACAGTCAATTTATAGAAGTCAAGCCAATGCTATGAATCAAATATCAAGCATGGTAACCAATAATATTGATATATGGGGAGATAAGAATATTGTTCTTGTGGAAGAAGTTGCCTATTCTCAAGTAATAAAAAATGGCGGGATAGAGCATGTTGAAGAAGAACTTAAACTAAGAATCGAGCAAGACAATACTATTGAAAATATATTTTATGTAGACACTACAGGAAGGGTATTGGCCAATGGGCTAGGCTCGTTAGGCGAAAACATGGCGGATAAGGAATATTTTCAAGAAGCCTTAAAAGGTCATAGTTATGTTAGTGAGGTTTTTATAGAAGATGAAGTGCCTTATATTGCTTTTTCAGCACCAGTTAGAAATGATGGCAATATAACAGGCGTTATTATTAGTCAGGTAGCAATTTGGGGCTTAGATAATATAGTAGGAGATGTAATTTTCTCTGAAGAAAGTACCATTTTTGCCTTTGATCGAAAAGGAGACGTTACTTGGCACATAGATAAGAGTCGAATAGATAATGAGAATTTATTAGATGAAACGCATGAGATGTTTATGAATGTAGTTGATATGGCGTTAAGGGGAAATCGAAGCACAGCTATAATACCGTTTGATGGAAAAAGTCAGCTAGTAGTATGTAACTTTATTGATTCGCTAAACTGGGGAACTATAACAGCTATACCACTTAATGAACTCTATGCTGGATTTATAGGGGTTATAAAGATAGGTATTCCTGTAGGGATATTAATTTTAATAGGGATTATAGTTCTTGCTATGAGACAGGAAGCCAGAATAGTAAAACCAGTTACTGCATTAGCAGATTTGGCACAAAGAGTTGCTAAAGGAGACTTAACTATTAAAGCAGAGATTGATGGTGCAAAAGAATTAAAAGTTATTAGTGATGCTTTTAATGAAATGATTTATTCATTAAGGAAATTAGCAGGTGGCATTTATGAGAAAAATGGTAATTTACAAGAAGCTGCTGAGACATTGGTAACGATCTTTAAGGGAGCAGAAGGTGCTAATAAAGAAATGGCTAAGGCCATGACAGAGATATCAGAAGGTGCTATTGTACAAGCTAACCAAACAGAAGAAGTTCTATCAGGTACTAAGGATTTAAATGAAAAGGTAGAAGAAGTTAAAGTAAAATTAGTAGAAATAAATCAAACTATTGAAGCATCTAAAAATGTTTTAGTTAAAGCTCAAGGTGAGGTAAATGGTTTAAAAGAGGAAACAGCAAATCAAAGAAAGCTTGTAAGTAATACAGTACAAGAAGTAAGCGAATTAGAAGGTGCAGTAGGGCATATTAACAAAATTACACAAACAATTAATGCGATTGCTGATCAAACACATTTATTAGCTTTAAATGCTAGTATTGAAGCTGCACGTGCAGGAGAAAGTGGCAAAGGCTTTGCCGTAGTTGCAGCAGAAATTGGGAATTTAGCTGCTCAATCACAAAGTGCAACGAAAGATATTACAACTATCTTAGAAAACATTCAGCATCAAACAGAAACGACTAAGTCGCTGATGAATCAAATTGATACAACTATGGGTGAACAAGCTAAATCAGTTGCAGAGACATATGAGGTATTTAAGCAAGTAGAAGAAGCAGATAAGATGATCATAAATGGAATTATAGACTTTAGTAGCACAGTTGACTATATTGATGAATTTAGTCAAAACTTACTTAAAGTAACAGGTGCTCTTGCTAATATAGCGGAAGAAAGTGCAGCAACAACAGAAGAAACCACAGCTTCTCTTCAGGAGCAGCTTACAATAATGAAAAATCTTAATCAGCTTAGTGAAGATATTAAGGAGAATATTCACGAACTTCAACTTAGCATTGAACATTTTAAGATAGAGAAAAAGTAGTTTAATATAAAGTAACTAGATAAGGAGGACGAAGATGAGACGAAAGATCGGGAAATTGTTAGCAGTAGCGAGCCTAGCGAGTGCTTTAGTGGGATGTTCAAGTACTAATGAAAGCGTAGTAAACATCTCAATATATAATACTAAACGAGAGATTCACACTAATTTAGAAGCAGCAAGTAAAGCTTTTTCAGAAGCTAATCCAGATATCAAAGTAAAGGTGCTAGGATATAGCAGATATCAAGAAGTAAAAGATAAGATTGCTTCTAGAAGAAATTATGATAATACACCAACAATCATGATTGTAGACTCTCTACATATACAAGATTTAAAGGAAGAATTTGTAGATTTATCTGATGAGACATGGGCAGAATATTTATCTATAGATATGGGGGAAGCAGCCAGAAATAGCGAGGGGGGCTTAGTAGCGTTTCCATTTGCTGTAGAAGGAATGGGGCTTATTTATAATCAAAAAGTTATGGAGGAATGTGGCATTGATGTAGATAAGATTCGTACAAGGAATGCCTTAGAGGAAGCATTTAAAAAGGTGGAAGATAGCGGTAGAAAAGCAGTTATTATTACAAATGATGATTGGTCTTTAGCAAACCACTTCTTTACTACTGCATACTCTGTAAAATCCGAAGATAGTAAAGCAAAAGTAGACTTCATTGCTGATTTAAAAGCTGGAAAGGTAGACTTAGCAAAAGATGAAACGATTAATGGTTTATTGGATACATTTGATTTAATGAAATCTTATAATATGTATAAAGAGGCACCACTATCAAATTCTAATGAGCGTTGTGCAGAGGCTCTAGGGAGAGGTGAAGTTGGTTTTTGGTATATGGGGAACTGGGCAATGCAGGATATTTTAAGAAGTGATGTGAATAAGGGAGACTATGGTTTCATCCCTGTACCTATAAGTAATGATGCTACAGATTATGGTAATAATGAAATTACAGCAGCAGTTAAATATCTTGTAATCGATAAAGGGGCGAATTCAGTAGAACAACAAGAAGCAGCCAAAAGATTTATTGATTGGCTAGTATATGAAGAAAAAGGAAATGACTTCATGGTTAATGAAGCAGGGCTTATTCCAGGTGTAGTAGCTAATAACATTGAGTTTACTAATTCTTTAAGTAACTCTATTAAGACTTATCAAGAAAATAATCAAGTTATTGAGCAAATGATGGCTTATCTTCCACATGAAAATGTTACACAGGTAGGTAATCTTTTAAGAGCATATCTAGATAATAAAATTGATAGAAATACATTCTTAAATGAACTTAAGAACTTTTGGATGAAGTATAATTAATAGAGGATGTGCAGCGAAGTTATTAAATAGCTTCGCTGCACATCCTTTTAACGTTTATTGACAATTATAATGCCGATTGAGACTAATAATAAGGCAATGACATGGATTGGCAGAATATGTTCACTTGGAATAAACATAGCAGTGAGTAGAGTACCAGATACGGGAACTACAAATTTATACATTGCCAGTTCACCAACTTTTCGAAGTTGGAGGATATAATACCAGAGACAAAAGGCAACACTAGATAGTAGCGCAAGATATAAAAGTAGTAATACTGATGAAGGTGTAAAAGTAAGATTGCTTATCTTGCCGCCCATGAAGTTACCAATGATAAAAAGTAAGATTGAACCAATAATCATTTGCCATGCCGTATACACCATGGTAGGTAATTCTTTCCCTACTTTTTTTGCAATAAACATGGTGATAGCACTCATAAGGCCAGAAATAATCATAAATCCTTCGCCAAGTAAGGTGAAATGAAATAGGTTATTAGTTCCCTTACTTAAGTTGATTAAAATAATGCCTACAAAGCCTAAACTAAGGCCAAAAAATTTTCTTAAACTGAGCTTATCATCTTTGTATACAAAGTGGGCTAAAATGACAGAGAAAAATATACCAACTTGCTCTAAAATAGAAGCTTTGATACCAGATGTATTGTTTACACCAATATTAAAGAAAAAGTATTGCAAAGTAGTATTAAAAAGACCTAAAATAATAATTAGTAAAAGTTGGATTTTGCTCATTCTAAATAGAGGTGCGCCACTAATTAAGGCAGCAATAAAAGTAAAGATGCCGGCAAGCAGAAATCGTAGACTAATAAAAGTAATCGTGCCTCCAAGGTCAGAACTTGCAATACCCATTTGAGCATAGACGATTTTAAGTGCTGGAAAGGCACTGCCCCACAAGATATTACAGAAAATAGCTATAAGTGAGGTTGCTAAAATAATTTGAGACTTAGGCTTATCTTGTAACATGATATAAACTCCTTAGTGAAATGTCGATAAATTTTGTTATGTGTATGATATAATATACATATTATATAATTATATAGATTTCACATTTATAAATTTTAGTTATTCATGATTTTTAGTCATGTGAAATCATTGAGAGAAACCTATTGACCTACATGTATATTTCAAGTTTTTAGTTGGTTTCTCTATATAGATTTTACATCCACCAATTTTAGGTATTCACTATGTTTTAGCGATGTGAAATTCTTATAAAAGGGCGAAATAGCACTATTTATACATGTAAAGATAAGCAAGGTTAGAGACGGGAGAAAAACATATGAAAAGAAACTTAACTCTAT
This sequence comes from Cellulosilyticum sp., assembly GCF_982396655.1. Taxonomy (NCBI): domain Bacteria; kingdom Bacillati; phylum Bacillota; class Clostridia; order Lachnospirales; family Cellulosilyticaceae; genus Cellulosilyticum; species Cellulosilyticum sp. Next base: position 62,033 of record NZ_CEVXFV010000016.1, read on the forward strand.
TAACAGATTTATATCAGTTAACAATGATGCAAGGATATCATGAGAACAATATTAATAATCACGAAGTTGTATTTGATTTATTTTATAGAAATAATCCATCTAAAAATGGTTATGCCATTTGCACAGGACTTGAACAGGCAATCGACTATATTGAAAATCTTCATTTCGACGAAACAGATATTGAGTATTTAAGAAGCTTAAATTTATTTAATGAAAGTTTCTTAGAATACCTTAGAAACTTTAAGTTTACAGGAGATATTGATGCTATTCCAGAAGGAACAGTTGTATTTCCAATGGAAGTTTTAATGCGTGTTAAGGCACCTATTTTAGAAGCACAATTTGTAGAGACAGCACTTTTAAATATTATTAATCATCAAAGTCTTATTGCAACAAAAGCAGCAAGAGTTGTACGTGCAGCAGAAGGTGACCCTGTTCTTGAATTTGGACTTCGTCGTGCACAAGGACCAGATGCAGGAATTTATGGTGCAAGAGCAGCTATTATTGGTGGCTGTGCAGCTACATCTAATGTACTTACAGGCCAAATGTTTGATGTACCAGTATCAGGAACACATGCTCATAGCTGGGTTATGAGTTTTGATGAAGAGATTGAAGCTTTCAGAGCTTATGCAAGATTATTCCCAGAGAAATGTATTTTACTTGTAGATACTTATGACACATTAGGCAGTGGTGTGCCAAATGCGATTAAAGTATTTGATGAAATGAAGGCTAGTGGTGTGCAAATGACTTCTTATGGAATCCGTCTAGATAGTGGTGACCTTGCATATCTTTCTAAAAAAGCAAGAATTATGTTAGATGAAGCAGGGCATAAAGATGCTATTATTAGTGCTTCATGTGATTTAGATGAAATCCTTATTGCAGATTTAAAAAGACAAGGTGCCAAAATTACACTTTGGGGTGTAGGCACAAATATGATTACATCGTCTGATTGCCCATCATTTGGTGGTATTTATAAATTAGCAGCAGAAATTAATGAAGAAGGGGTGGTTGTTCCTAAAATTAAAATTTCTAATAATCCAGAAAAAGTAACAAACCCAGGCATCAAAAAGGTAGTTCGTGTTTACAACAAAGAAACAGGAAAAATCAAGGCAGATATTATTGCACTTGAGAATGAAGTATTTGATGAAACAAAAGAACTTGTACTTGTAGAGCCTAATGCAAGATGGAAAAAAACAAAGTTAAAACCAGAAAGTTATGAGGTAAGAGAGTTACTTCTTCCAATCTTTAGAAGCGGTACTAAAGTATATGAAGCACCAACTGTAAAAGAAATCAAAGTATATGCAAAAGAAGAATTAGATACACTTTGGGATGAGTATAAACGACTTATTAATCCAGAAATTATGTCAGTAGTGTTATCACAAGGACTATATGAATTGAAAGAACAAATGTTAGAAAATTATAAGAAAGACTAGGTGAGGCATATTGGCGAAGAAAGAATGCATACTGATTAATGACATAAGAATGCTAAGTACAATGGGTTATAATCATTTAAAGCTTGCTAAGAAACGTAAGGAGTATGCGTATGGTAATAAGAATCATCCTGTACGTGAAAGTAGAGAAGAAGTTTATAAGCTTACTAAACATTTAGCTAATCGTATGATTAAAGCAGCCAGAATGGATTTACAAGTAATAGGTAGAGAAAACTTGCCTAAAGAAGGTCCTGTACTTTATGTTGCAAATCATAAGAGCATTTTTGATATTGTTGTGCTTGTAAGTACAATAGAGGATCCTTGTATATTTTTAGCTAAAAAAGAAGTATCTAAGATGCAGATGGTTAAGACATGGTTTGCAGCCCTTGGTGCAATTTATATTGACCGCGAAGATAAAAGGCAGGCTATGGAGAGTATTGTAAAAGGAGTTAATGAACTTAAGTCAGGACAGTCAATGGTGGTTTTCCCAGAAGGAACAAGGGTATCAGGTGATGAAATTAAAGAATTTAAAGGTGGATGCTTTAAATTGGCAACTAAAACAGGCGTACCTATTGTACCGATTGCTATTCATAATACGTATAAAGTATTTGAAGAAAAAAAGGGTATTCAAAGCACCACAGTTACCTTAAATATTGGAAAGCCAATAGAGGTAAAAGATTTAAGTAAAGAAGAACAAAAGGTGTTACCTTCTACTGTAGAAAGTATTGTAAGACAATTAATGCAAGATATTATAAATCAATAAGATTTGAGAGTGTGTAATAGTAACTTACTAAGGAGGAGAACATTATGCCGGAAATAGTTAATGAAATTATAAATGTAGAATTATCTCGTGATAAAATGTTAGGTGTTATTTGGTTTACACCCCCAACAGAAGGCGGAAAAGTTTCAAGTTTAGAAGATATTAAATTAGCTATTGCAAATAAAGGAATAGTGATGGGGATTAATGAAGAGTTACTTAATGAATTAGCACAGAATAAACAATACAACTATAAATATGTAATTGCACAAGGTATGGCAGCAATAAATGGTGTGGATGGTGAGCTTAAGCTTCACTTTGATACACAACGCTTAATACATTTTGTACCAAAGAAAAAAGAAGATGGTACTGTAGACTTTAAAGACTTAGGAACTGTTTTTAATGTGAAAAAAGGTGATATACTTGCAACTAAAACATTTCCAACTCAAGGGGAAAATGGCTACAATGTATTAGGTGCAGAAGTCAGAGCAAGAAAAGGTAAGGACGTACGACTTCCAAAAGGAAAGAATACAGAACTTTTAAATGATCATACTTTGATATCAGTTGTAGATGGGAAATTAGAGTATGATGGACATAATGTATATGTTAATACTGTTTATACAGTAGATGGAGATGTAGATAATTCTACTGGAAATATTAAATTCTTAGGTAGTGTAGTAGTAAAAGGAAGTGTTCATGCAGGCTTTACTATTGAAGCTGAAGGTTCAGTGGAGGTACAAGGACCAGTAGAGGATGCAACAATTATTGCAGGTGGTGATATTTTCCTTACATATGGCATACAGGGAACTGAAAAAGGAAGAATTATTTCAGGTGGAAATGTTATTACTAAGTTTATACAAAATGCCCACGTAGAAGCTCAAGGCGATATTATCACAGAAGCAATTATTCATGGTATGGCTACTGCAGGGAATAGCATACGTGTAGAAATGGGTAAGGGAACAATCGTTGGTGGTAATGTCGCAGCAACAAATATGATTATTGCTAAAAGTATAGGCTCACCTATGGGAACTGTTACAGCTGTACAAATAGGGGTACCACCAGAGTTATATCAACAACATAGAGATATGGCAAAAGAATTAAAAGAAAAACAAGAGAATTTTGCAAAACTAGAACAAAGCATTGTATTTTTAACATCTAGGGCTAAAGAAGGCGCATTAGATGCAAGTAAGAAAATTATGCTAAGTAAGCTTAATTTAAGCAAGGAACCAATGGAAGATGAATTACATAAGCTAAAAAAAGACTTTAAGATGCTTTCTGAAAGATTAAGTGGTGCACAAGATGGCGTTATCAAAGTAACTGATGCAGTATATCCAGGGGTTAAAGTTACATTAGGAAGTATTATTAAATATATTGATGATACAAGACGTGGTGTAACTATTAGAAAACTTGATGGAGATTTAAGCATCAGTTAAAAGGCTAGACACTTACACACTGCAAGGCTACACTCTCCACAATCTGTGATGCTCTAAGCTTGTACTTTAAAGCAACGGTGGAAAACGCAATTCGTTTGGACGCTCCACCTAAAAACGCTTTAAAATACTTCGCTAAGAGCATCATCAGATTGTTCCGAAGGTAGCCTAGCTGTGCCTAAGTGTCTAGCCACCGTTTAAGAGCATAAAGAAAAAAGAAAAAGTTAATGAGTGACTTTGAAAGTTGATGAGTCATTTTGAGAGATTGATGAGTAAACTTAGAAGTTGGCGAGCTAGCTTAAAAACTTAAAGGATAAACTTAGAAGTTAGCGAGTGAGTTTAAAAGCTTAATGAGTTGCTTTTATATAAGATATAATTTTATATAAGACATAAAAGGAAAAGGAACTGAGTACATTTTTGGTGTGCCAGTTCCTTTTTTTTGTGGGAAGGGATAAATAGATGGGGGAGTTATAAGATCGGGGAGATGAGTCTGGAGATGGATTCTTTGAATTTGATGAGGTAGGAACGGTGTGCGTATAATGTTGGCGTAAGTTCATTGCAAAGAGTAAGGTCTTCGTTAAATATATGCATAAGTTGTTCGGCTAGGGGCTTATTATAAATGAAGGCATTGATTTCAAAGTTTAGGTTGAAACTGCGGATGTCAAAATTGGCAGTTCCGACAGAACAAATCTCTTCATCTACGACAATTGTTTTGGCATGAAGAAATCCGTGTTCATAGGTATAGCATTTACAGCCACAAGCAATAAGTTCGCCAACATGAGCATAGGTAGCCCAATAGACAAACATATGGTCAGGTTTGTTGGGAATCATAATACGTACATCAAGACCTGATAAACAAGCAAGTTTAAGTGCAGTCAAGACGCCATCATCAGGAATAAAGTAAGGGGTTTGAATATAAATAGACTTTTTGGCTAAATTAATCATAGTCATGTAAGCATTACGTATACTAGGGTATTTAGAGTCTGGACCACTAGAAACAATTTGTATGCCGACTTTATTTGTGGCTTTGGGAAGGCGAAGCGGAATATATTGTTCTAGATTTAAGTTTTCCTTAGTGGCAAATCGCCTATCTAATAGAAATTGAAGATTAATAAGGTCCACGCTACTACCTTCAATACGAAGATGTGTGTCACGCCAGTAACCAAATTTTTTATTAAGACCTAAATATTCAGCGCCCACATTAAAACCACCGATGAAACCAACTTTACCATCTACGACACAGATTTTACGATGATTACGATAATTGGCATGGAGTTTAATAAAAGGAATAGCTGTAGAATAAAAATGAGCGGTTTTAATTCCTGCACGCTTGAGGTCATAAAAGTATTTCTTTGGCGTTTTTAAAGAACCTACTTCGTCATAAAGTAGAAAAATATCAACACCTTGATTAGCTTTTTTTATTAATAGATCTTTAAAGAGCTTGCCTAATTCATCATCATGAATGATATAGTATTCAATGTGAATATAATGTTGAGCACAATTAATGGCATGAAATAGCGAGGTAAAAAGTTCATTGCCATCTGTGTAGAGTGTGACCTCATTATCTTCTGTATAAAGTGAATCATGGGAAATAAGATTCATAGTAATTAAGTTTTTATAAGGAATGATAAGGGGATTAGTATATTGGCTAAGGGGTTGCTTAAATGAGATTTCTTGAAGCAGCTTAACTGCTAAGAAACGGTCTTGTTCAGCTTTTTTATTAAAAGTTCTTTGTTTTCTTAAATCTTGACCACAAAGAATATAAAGTATAAAGCCAAGGATAGGAATAAAGAGCATAATCATAATCCAGGCCCAGGTAGTACTTGCTGTTTTATGATGCCAAAATACAACAGATAAAACGAGGAGAATATTGATAAATAAGAAACAATTAATCCAGGTTAATTCTAGCGTAGCAAAAATCACAAGAAGCACCACCTTTCTAAGTAGCTAATTATTATTAGTATATACTGTAAAACAAAAATTATTAACAACATTGTCTTATAAGTTTTGGTATGATATACTTAAATAAGCTAGCTTTTGTAGGATAAAATTAGTATATAAAAGCTAAAAAATATACATGATGGTATAGGTTAATAAGGAGGAACATCCCGATGAACGGCTGGACAATATTCTGGATTGTAATGGCAATTTTAGTTGTTGCGATTATTGGATTATATTTCTGGGGAAGAAAACTACAAGGGAAATATGATGAACAACAACAACTCATTTCACAAAATAAACAAGCGGTTTCAATTTTCGTAATCGATAAAAAGAAAGATAAGTTAGATAATCTTAAACTTCCAAAGCAAATGAAAGAACAGCTTCCTTGGATGTATAAAAAACGCAAAATGCCAGTAGTAATTGCTAAAATTGGTCCACAAATTCATACGCTTATGTGTGATGAAAAAATCTATAATAGCATTCCTACTAAAAAGCAAATCAAAGTGGAACTTGCGGGTATTCTTATTGTAAATGTAGTTTCAGGTAAACTTCCAGAGACTAAGAAAAAAGGTATGTTTGCTAAAGCAAAAGATAAAGCAGAAGCAACATTAAAAAGCAATAGCACTGAAAGCAAAAAAGATAAAAAGAATAAAAAATAATTATATGTAGAGAGGTGTCCTTAGGGCACCTCTTGTTTTGTATTTATAAGTATTGCCAATAAAAATATAAGTAATCATTGAGCTTGACGATGTGACTGAATATTGTGATTTTGTAAAATGTATAATAGTATAGATAAGTAATCTGTAAAATTAATAAAATGTACAAATGAGAAATCTATATAGAGAAATTAACTAAAACCTTGAAATATACATGCAGGTAAATAGATTTCTCTCAATGATTTCACATTACTAAAAACTATGAATAACTAAAATTTACAAATGTGAAATCTATAGACTTGTTCAATTTAGTTCTATATTAATTGGACTAAGGAGTATAAATAGTAGTAGAAGTTAGGAATAATGTACATAGTGAAGTTAAAGTTAAGGAGCGATTTCATGGAAAGTAAGGTAGGGGTTTTTATAAAAAAGTTAATTAAGCGATATGTGGCGCATAATGTGGCAGCTAATAGTGCTCAGGTTGCCTACTATTGGATATTGGCTTTTTTTCCATTTTTGATTTTTGTAATTAGTTTACTGACCTTTGCAAATATTTCAGTGGACGTATTACTTGAATATATTGCAGCAATAGTTCCAACGTCTCTTATGCCTTTCATTGAGACGACAATCAATCAGTTTATTTTATATCGTAGTACAACATTGCTATCAATGGGGGTGCTCATTTCATTATGGTCAGGTGGAACAGCGGTAAATGCTTTGCTTAGGGGAATTCATTTGGCATATAACTCTAAGTTTGTGAAACCTTTTTGGCTTTCTAAGATTGTAGCCATTATTTATACAATTTTATTAGCAATGTTGCTGATTTTAATGATGGTAGCTTTGGTTTTTGGTAATCGTATCGGAGCATATGTTGTTCATGTTCTTAAATTAAATAAAGGTATTATTATGCCTATATGGAATGTCATAAGGCTTATTATGCCATTCTTTGCACTAATTACTATACTGTATATTATTTATCGCATAGTGCCTAGAAAGCATTTAAAAGTAAAAAATGTATGGCTTGGAACAATTGCAGCTTCAGTTGGATGGTATGGATTTTCTTTAATTTTCGCTATATATGTAGATAATTATAGTAAATACAATCAATTATATGGTAGTATAGGAGGTGTATTTATTTTACTTATATGGCTTTATGCCAGCTGTATGGTGCTTTTACTTGGAGCAGAGATTAATGCGGTCTATCAAGAAATGAAAATAGAAAAAATCATACGTCAGATGAGTTAAACAAGAAGGAGTAAATACATGAATAGATTAACAAAAGATTTCTATATGAGAGATAGTATTACAGTAGCTAAGGCGTTACTAGGAAAAATCCTTGTAAGGCATGTGGATGGTGAAAATTATTATTTTAAAATCGTAGAGACTGAGGCTTATATGGGAGTAGAAGATAAAGGAGCACATTCTTATGGGGGAAAACGTACTACACGCACGGCACCTATGTTTGAAGAAGGTGGTATTACCTATATCTATTTAATCTATGGTATGTATAACTGTCTTAATATTGTGGTTAATGTTAAGGATAATCCACAGGCAGTACTTATTCGCGCAGTAGAACCTGTGGATGAAAAGAGTATTTCATTTGCTAGAGAAAATAGACCCATACGTTCTAAAAAAGTAGAAGACCTTACAAATGGACCAGGTAAGCTATGTAAGGCTATGCAAATAGATAAATCATTAAATGCGAAATCAGTGATGATGCAAGGCGAGTTATGGATAGAAGATGCACCACTATGCAGCGAGATTGTAGCAGATAAGCGTATTAATATACCTTATGCTGAAGAATATCAAGATGTAGAGTGGCGCTTTTATATAAAGGGAAATTCATTTGTTTCAGTGCTGAAAAAATAATAGGTTAAATAGTTACATTTGACTAGAGAGGGAGATTTTGAATGTTACAAAAAAAATTAAGTACAACAACTAAACCAACATTTTCTTTTGAAATATTTCCACCTAAAGGAAAAGCAGATTTAGATGGAATATTTGCAACGATTGATGCACTTGCTAGCTTATCACCAGATTTCATTAGTGTAACTTATGGAGCTGGTGGAAGTAGCAGAGACAATACAGTAGAAATTGCCTCGGCGATTCAAACGAAATACAATATTCCAGCCTTGGCACATCTTACATGTGTAGGAAGCCAAAAGGAAGATATGGACCGCATTTTAAATGAATTGAAAGAGAAAGGTGTGGAAAATATTTTAGCCATGCGTGGCGACTTAAATGAAGAAGCTGTACTAGGAGATTTTAAACATGCTTCGGAGCTTACAGCGTACATAAAAGAGAATTATGATTTTAATGTGTTTGGCGCATGCTATCCACATAAACATATTGAAGCCTATAGTATGGCAGAGGACTTAAAGTTTTTAAAACATAAAGTAGAGTGCGGGGCCGATGCTTTAATCACACAACTGTTCTTTGATAATGAGGCTTTTTATAGTTTCTATGATAAAGTAAGAGGTATAGGGATAGAAGTGCCAGTGATTGCGGGAATTATGCCACTGACTTCAGCCAAACAAGTGGATCGTATGATTTCTATGTGTGGTGCAACGCTTCCGGATAGTGTACAGCAATTTGTTAAGGCTTATGGGCATAATAGCTTAGCTATGAAAGAAGCTGGTATTGCTTATGCTACTGAACAGATTATTGACCTTTTGGCACACGGTGTAGACGGTATTCATCTTTATACAATGAATCAGCCAGAGACAGCAAAACGTATTATGGAGAACATTAGAGGAATATTGTATGCGTTGAAGGTGAAGAGGGCGTAAAGTCAGTGAAGAATAAAAAGTGAAGAATAAAAAATTAAAAGTGAAGAGTGCAACTGATAAAGCAATGAAAAGCGCACATAGTAATCACAGATTAATACTAGAATTAGGATAGGTGAAGAAGGTAAGAGATGATGAATAATATTATGCTTAAGGATGCTTTAAGATATATGGGGATGCCTGTGGAACATGCTGAGAAGGAATTAGTGGATAAGGTAGAGGCTACTTATAGGGAACTTGCAAAACTTGCCCAACCTAGAGCAACTTATCAGAAACTATCTATCCATTTAGATGAGATAAATAAGGACAAAGTAATTTTTGAAAATACGCCTGTGGTGATTGAATCAAGTGATTTAGGAAATCTGCTAAAAAATTCTAAGGCATGTTATGTAATGGCGGTTACCTTAGGGCAAGATGTAGATCGCCAAATAGGGATTAAGCAACGAATTGATATGTTGGATGCAGTCATGTTAGATGCATGTGCATCTGTGATGATTGATAAGGTATGTGATGACTTAGAGCAAGAATTAATGGGAAGCTTAGCTGAAGGTGAATTTTTTACGATGAGGTTTAGTCCGGGTTATGGCAATGTACCTTTAGAGAGTCAAAGACCATTATTAAATATACTCCAGACGGAGAAAAAAATGGGACTCACACTTACGAAGACGAATATGTTACTCCCTACCAAATCCATTACAGCTATTGTAGGGATTTCAAATCAAAAGGAAAATAGACAAAAATCATGCGGCACATGTAATTTAGTTAAAACATGTAGTTATAGAAAAAGAGGTGACAGATGTGGATTGTAATATACTAGGAAATACACATTTATATTTTGATGGAGCGATGGGGACAGTTCTCCAAAATCGTGGTTTGAAACTGGGAGAAGTACCAGAAATGTTTAATATGACACATCCTGAGGTCATTGAGGAAATTCATAGAGAATATTTGTCAGCCGGAAGTAATTTTGTAACAACCAATACATTTGGTGCAAATCGTTATAAGTTAGAACATACAGATTGCAGTGTAGAACAGATGATTTCTCAGGCTGTAAAAATTGCTAAAAGAGCAAAAGAGGATTTCCCTAACACTTATGTAGCACTAGATATTGGCTCCACAGGTAAAATGATAGAGCCAGTAGGGGATGTAGCTTTTGAAGAGATTTACGAGGTTTTCAAAGAGCAAGTAGTCGCTGGAGAAAAAGCTGGTTGTGACGTTGTTTTATTTGAAACATTTACAGATATTTATGAGCTTAAGGCAGCAGTTCTTGCCGCGAAAGAAAATACAAACTTGCCTATCTTTGCTACAATGAGCTTTGAAGAAAACGGCAGAACGTTCTTTGGGACAAGCATTGAATCTATGATTTTAACGCTAGAAGGACTTGGTGTAAGTGCATTAGGCGTTAACTGCTCATTAGGACCTAAACAGCTGAAACCTATTGTCGAAAAGATTGTAAATACGGCACATATTCCAGTAATGGTACAACCCAATGCAGGGCTTCCAATAATGGAAGGCGATACTGTGAAATATGATATTACATCAGATGAATTTGCAGAGTATTTACTAGAGTTTGCAAAGATGGGTGTTTTAATATTAGGTGGCTGCTGTGGGACAAATGCAGAGTATATCGCTAAGATGGTAAGTAAGGTAAAAGAAACAAACTATGTGAAACCTAATGTGCCAAGGGTAACGGGCATTTGTAGTGCGGCTAAAGCTGTTTATTTCGATGATACTGTAGTAATCGGAGAAAGATTAAATCCTACAGGTAAAAAGATGCTACAAGCGGCACTTAGAAAACAAGATATGGATTATGTGCTTCGCGAAGCAATTAAACAACAAGAGCAAGGCGCCCATGTGCTAGATGTAAATATGGGGCTTCCTGATATTGACGAAGTAGCAATGCTAAAGAAAGCTGTTAAGGAAGTACAAGGTATGGTGAATTTACCACTTCAGATTGACTCTTCTAATGTACAAGCTTTAGAAGAAGCTTGCCGTATTTACAATGGGAAGCCGTTAATTAACTCCGTAAATGGCAAGAAAGAGAGTTTAGAAGCTATTTTACCAATTGCTAAAAAATATGGTGCTTGTATTTTGGGATTAACATTAGATGAAAATGGCATTCCTAGTACAGCAGAAGAAAGATTAGAAGTTGCAAAACGCATTGTAAATGCAGCAATGGAAATGGGGATTCCTAAAGAAGATGTTTTCATTGATTGTCTTGTGGTAACAGCATCTGCCCAACAAGCTTTAGTAAAAGAAACACTTAAAGCAGTAAGGCTTGTAAAAGAAGAAATTGGTGTGAAAACAGTTCTTGGTGTAAGTAATGTTTCATTCGGGCTTCCTAATCGCCCAATTATAAATAAAACAATGTTAACAGCCGCATTAATGCAAGGACTTGATGCACCGATTATGAATCCATCTGATGCAGGAATGATGGAGGCTATAGCAGCATTTAGAGTACTTATGGGCAAAGATATGGATTCAAAAGAATATATTGAGAAGTATTCAAATATAGAGCTCTCAGATACTAAGACAAGTAGTAATGAAACAGTTTCTATTGAAGCCGCTATTAAAAAAGGTTTAAAGGAAGAAGCTAAAGCAGAGGTGAATAAACTTTTACAATCTAAGTCAGCACTTGATATTATTGAGCAGCATATTGTACCAGCACTTGATGAGGTAGGAAAGCTTTATGAAGCTCAAAAAATCTTCTTACCACAGCTTATAAAATCAGCAGAAGCGGCTAAATCAGCTTTTGAAAGATTACAACAAGAACTTATCACCGCAAGTCAAGCGGATGAGGGCATGTCTAAAACAAAAGTGGTATTGGCGACAGTATATGGTGATATTCATGATATCGGTAAGAATATTGTGAAAGTCATCATGGAAAACTATAACTTTGAAGTTATTGATTTAGGAAAAGATGTACCAAGTGAAAAAGTTGTGGAAGCTGTACAGAAATGGGATATTAAAATTGTAGGTTTAAGTGCCCTGATGACGACAACAGTAGCAAGTATGAAAGATACAATTAAGGCATTAAGAGAAAGCTGTCCTAATGTTAAAGTGATAGTAGGAGGGGCAGTACTTACTGAAGAATTAGCACAGTATGTAGAAGCAGACCATTATGCAAAAGATGCAATGGAGACAGTAAGGATTGCAACACATATAGTGGAAGAAGCTATATAAAAGGTGCAACATAATAGCAAATACTTAAAACTATGTTAGATATAATGAAGATGAGTTTGCCATGATTATGCCACTATCTTTAGAGAAAAGTGTAGAAATACTAGAAGAAATTAGAAATTCGGTGTACTATATACTGGGCATATATAAAATAGATATTTCTGTAGTAATCATACTAGCCATACAAGAGGATATGGATTAAAATAATAAAACAGACAAAAGCCAGAGAAGGAGTAGCATAATGAAAAATATAAAAGTAATGAGTGTGTTTGGAACTAGACCAGAAGCAGTAAAAATGGCACCACTTGTTAAGGAACTGGAAAAAAATGTCGATATAGATAATGTTGTATGCGTAACAGCACAACATCGAGAAATGTTGGATCAAGTTTTAGAACTTTTTGATATCAAACCAGATTATGATTTAGATATTATGAAACAAAGACAAACACTTACAGGTGTTACAACTAAAGTATTAGAAGGATTAGATGAGGTATTAGAAGAAGCTAAACCAGATATTGTACTTGTTCATGGTGATACAACAACTTCTTTTGCGGCAGCACTTGCAGCCTTTTATAAACAAATTAAAGTAGGACATGTAGAAGCAGGACTTAGAACTTATAATAAATATGAACCATTTCCAGAAGAAATGAATAGAAAATTAACAGGTTCACTAACAGACCTTCATTTTTCACCAACTGCACTTGCTAAAGAAAACTTACTTAGAGAAGCAGTAGATGAAAATGGCATTTTTGTAACAGGAAATACTGTAATTGATGCATTAGCAACAACTGTAGAAGAGGATTATAAGTTTACAGTAGATGAACTTAATGATATTGATTATACAGGCAAACGTGTGATTACAATGACAGCACACAGAAGAGAAAACTGGGGTGAACCACTTCAGAATATTTGTGAAGCAGTACGTCAAATTGTTCTTGAAAATGAAGATGTAGAATTAGTTTACGCTGTTCACAAAAACCCTATCGTAAGAGATGTGGTTTACGATATTCTTGGGAATATGGAAAGAGTACACTTAGTAGAACCTCTTGACCTTAAAGATATGCATAACCTTATGAAACGCTCATACCTTGTCCTCACTGATTCAGGCGGATTACAAGAAGAAGTACCATCTCTTGGCAAACCAGTTCTTGTACTTCGCAATGTAACAGAAAGACCAGAAGGTATTGCGGCAGGTACGTTAAAATTAGCAGGTATTGAAAAAGAAACAATTTACAACTTAACTAAGGAGCTTCTTACAGATGAAGAAGTATATCATCAAATGGCCATTGCTAAAAATCCATTTGGAGATGGACATGCTTCTAAACGTATTGTAGATGCAATCCTTTATAGCTTTGGTAAGGAAGTAGCAAGACCTAAAGATTATCTCGTGTAGAAATAGGGAATTTAAGGTAAAGAAAAGGCTACATATGTATTAAAATGTAGCCTTTCTTTATAAATATTACAAAATAAAGTGTATAATTAAAGGCAGTGTGCACATTAAAAGTAAATTTTAGGAACTAGAATAAATAAAAAATGTAAAAAAATGAGTAGATGTGGTAAAATGGTTAGTGCTTGAAATTTTAGGTAAAGTGCTATAAAGTATGTATTGAACATATTTATTCAAAAAATGTTTATAAGAGCAGAAAAGGGGTGTAGATTGTGAAAAAGGGATCATGGGCTAGATATATAAGTTTAATTTCTCAGTTAGGTTTCACGATGATTACACCTATTTTAATTTGTACACTAGTAGGGGCGCTTTTAGACGATAAGTTCCATAAGACCCCATTATTTACGATTATTTTTGTACTGTTAGGGGTAGGCGGAGCTTTTAGAAATTTATTTTTCTATATAGGAAAAGAAATTAAGAGGGATAAAAAAGATGATAAACATGAATAAAGTAACTTCTGAAAAAAACTTCGTACCTGTGACTATGATAATATTTTCGTTAATTGTGTACATTATAGGTATATTTATAGTAACCGAAAAAATTAGCTGGACATTAGGGCTTGCCTTCGGACTAATATTTTCTTTGCTAAAATTAAAGCTTATGGAGAAGACTATCAGTAAGGCAGTATTATTACCACCAGCTAAAGCTAAAAATTATATGAGTGCACAATACATGATGAGATATTTATTAACAGGTATCGTACTCGTTATAGCAGCTTTAGAGCCAAGTATTAGTTTACTCGGCGTATTTTTGGGCCTTGTGTCTATGAAAGTAGGGGCATATGCCACACTTTGGGTAAATAAGGCGAGCAAAACAATTGAATAAAGTTATCAAACCACTTTTGGCAATAACAAGCCGTTAAGGCATGTTTGCATATATACTTTAGATGGAAAGGAGCGTGAGTAGGTGGGCGAACAAAATTTAGATTTTGGCGTACAAACCGTCATTAAACTCTTTAAAGTCGGAGATGAGACTCTAGGTATTACTCAAACACATATTAATACTTGGATTATCATGGCCGTACTTACAATAATTGCTCTCATTATTAGAAGCAAGATCAAAAACTTTAAAGAAGTCCCAGAAACTAAATTCCAAAACATAGTTGAAACTATTGTTGATATGCTTTCATCATTCATTATCAACACCATGGGCGAAAAATCAGGGAAAAAATTCTCTTATTTCTATGGCCCATTAATGATTTTCATCGTAGTTTGTAACCTTTCTGGACTCGTAGGTTTAAGACCACCAACAGCAGATATTGCGACAACACTTGCGTTTGCATTAACTACATTCTTCATGATTCATGGATTTGGTATCAAGGAAAAAGGAGTAGGAGCATATTTCAAAGGGACTTTATTAGAACCAATGCCATTCTTACTTCCTATCAACATTGTTGGTGAACTTGCAACCCCAATCTCTTTAAGTTTCCGTTTATTCGGTAACATCTTAGGGGGAACAATTATCATGGGGCTTGTATACGCAATGTTTCCTTGGTTCTTAACTCTACTTGGTGTACCAGCAGCACTTCATATGTACTTTGACGTATTTGCTGGATCATTACAAGCATTTATCTTCGTAATGCTTAGTATGACCTTTGTATCAAGTGCCATGGAATAGAAATGAGGTGAAAGAATGTCAGGATTTGGAGATTTGCTTTTCGGATGGATGCAAAACGTTGACCCTCGTGCCCTTGTTTTAGCTTTCTCAGCAATTGGTGCTGGATTCGCTATGATAGGTGGTATTGGACCTGGTATTGGACAAGGCTATGCAGCAGGTAAAGCAGCAGAAGTAGCAGGTAAAAACCCAGAAGAAGGAACTAAACCAGCAACTATGGTTATGCTTCTTGGAGCAGCTGTAGCTGAAACTTCAGGGATTTTCTCTCTAGTTATTGCGATTATCTTATTATTTGCTAACCCTCTTATCGGTAAAACTGGTGTAGGTTTAGTATTAGCATGTTCAGCCCTTGGTGCTGGTATTGCTATGATTGCAGGTATTGGACCAGGTGTGGGACAAGGTTATGCCGCTGGTAAAGCAACAGAAGCAGTTGGTAAAAGACCAAAACTTCAAAGTGCTATTTTAAGAACTATGTTATTAGGTCAAGCCGTAGCACAAACAACAGGTATTTATGCACTTATCATTGCCTTATTATTACTTTTCGTGAACGTGTTCAGAATGTAATTATATTAGCAACTTAAGTTACTTGCATAAGACAAACTAGTTTCAACTAGAAAACTAAGTAAAACAAAAAATTAATAATGTGATTCACTAAGGAGGATTTTAATTATGGAAAATCAAATCGATGGAAAAGCTCTCATTTTAGCATGTTCAGCAATTGGTGCTGGTCTTGCTATGATCGCAGGTATCGGACCTGGTATTGGACAAGGATATGCAGCTGGTAAAGGTGCTGAAGCAGTAGGACGTCAACCAGAAGCTCAATCAACAGTTATGAGTACAATGCTTTTAGGGGCAGCTGTAGCTGAAACAACAGGTATCTATGGTCTTATCGTAGCTATCATTCTTTTATTCGCTAACCCACTTATCACAAAATACATGAGCTTAATTGGCTAATTAAAAGAATAATAGCACACTGACATAGAAAGGAGGGAGCTTCCCTTTGAATACATCATTTATTACTGTATTAGCTGCTACTGAAGAAGCAGGAAGAATCATTGGATTTGATGTGCAATTATTATGGGATTTAGCATTACAATGGATTTCTACATTCATCATCATCTTCATCCTTTATAAACTTCTTTTCAAACCAATGACAGAGTTCTTAGATAAAAGAAAAGATGGCATTGCCAAAACAATTGACGATGCAAGAAGTTCAAAAGCTAGTGCCCTTGAATTAAAAGCAGATTATGAAAGCAAACTCGCAAAAATCGAGGAAGAAGCTGACCGAATCCTTAAAGATACTAGAGCAAAAGCTTTAGCTCGCGAAGAACAAATCATTGCAGAAGCTAAACAAGAAGCTGAAAGCATTAAACAAAAAGCATTAAATGATATCGCTCTTGAACAAGAACGTGTTAAAGACGACATGAAGAAACAAATGATCGAAGTTTCTTCAATGATGGCTAGCAGATTCGTTGCAACAGCAATGGATGAAGCAAAACATCAAGAAATGATTGACGGTATCATTAAAGAGATGGGGGATGTACAGTGGCTGAACTAGTTGTAAAAAGATATGCTACTGCCCTATTCGATATGGCTAACGAAAGTGGCGCTGTAGCACAGTATGAGACAGAAGTTACTACAATCGTAGAAGCCCTCAAAGAAACTCCAGATTTTATGGCAGTTTTAGAAAATCATAAAGTAACTATGGAAGAGAAAGTTACTTTAGTAGATAACATTTTTGGCGATAAGGTACAAAGCCCTATTGTAGGCCTTATGGTACTTATGGTTAAAAAAAGCAGAGAAGGTTATCTCTTAGAAGTACTTGAAAACTTCTTAGAAATGGCTAAAGAAGCAAGAGGCATTATTAAGGCTTCTGTTACTTCAGTTGTACCTTTAAAAGCTGAACAATTAGAACAAATCAAAGCAAAATTACAAGCTGGTACAGGCAAAGTAGTTGAGCTTGAAACAATTATAGACGAAAGCATTATTGCAGGACTAATCATTAGAGTTGGCGATAAAGTGATTGATGCCAGCGTACAAGGCGAAATGAGAACTTTAAAGAAACAACTATCAGAGCTTAGACTTGCATAGAAAGGGGTGTACCAGTTAATGAATCTGA
Source organism: Cellulosilyticum sp. (assembly GCF_982396655.1). Classification (NCBI taxonomy): domain Bacteria; kingdom Bacillati; phylum Bacillota; class Clostridia; order Lachnospirales; family Cellulosilyticaceae; genus Cellulosilyticum; species Cellulosilyticum sp. The sequence continues at coordinate 79,390 of NZ_CEVXFV010000016.1, forward strand.
GACCAGAAGAAATCAGTAGTATTATTAAAGACCAGATTAAAAACTATAAAGCACACCTTGAAGTAGAAGCTGTAGGTACAGTTATCACAGTTGGTGACGGTATTGCACGTGTACATGGTTTAGAAAAAGCTATGTCTGGTGAGCTTCTTGAATTCCCAGGTGAAGTTTATGGAATGGTTCAAAACTTAGAAGAAGACAACATCGGGGTTGTACTCTTCGGTTCTGACATGAATATCAAAGAAGGTGACACTGTTAAAGCAACAGGTCGTGTAGTAGAGGTTCCAGTTGGTGACGCTCTTGCAGGACGTGTAGTAAATGCATTAGGTCAACCTATTGATGGAAAAGGACCAATTAACACAGATAAATTTAGACCAGTAGAAAGAGTAGCGTCAGGGGTTATCGATAGAAAATCAGTTGACACACCACTTCAAACAGGTCTTAAAGCAATCGATGCCATGGTACCAATCGGACGTGGACAACGTGAGCTTATCATCGGAGATAGACAAACAGGTAAAACAGCTATCGCTATCGATACAATCATCAACCAAAAAGGTCAAGGTGTAAACTGTATCTACGTTGCAATCGGACAAAAAGCTTCTACAGTTGCACAACTTGTAAATGCTTTAGAAAAGGCTGATGCTATGAGCTATACAACAATCGTTGTTGCTACAGCTTCTGAAGCTGCTCCACTTCAATACCTTGCACCATATGCAGGTGTTACAATTGCTGAAGAATGGATGGAACAAGGTAAAGATGCGCTTATCGTATATGATGATTTATCAAAACATGCGGTAGCTTATCGTACAATGTCATTACTTCTTCACAGACCACCAGGTCGTGAAGCTTACCCAGGGGACGTATTCTACTTACACTCACGTCTTCTTGAGAGAGCTGCAAGACTTTCTGATGAACTTGGTGGTGGTTCTATTACTGCTCTTCCAATCATCGAAACACAAGCAGGGGATATCTCAGCTTATATCCCAACAAACGTAATTTCCATTACAGATGGACAAATCTTCCTTGAAACAGAACTTTTCAACGCTGGTGTACGTCCTGCGGTTAACCCAGGTCTTTCAGTATCTCGTGTTGGTGGTGCTGCTCAAATCAAAGCTATGAAACAAGTAGCAGGTCCTATCCGTACAGAACTTGCTCAATATAGATCACTTGCTGCATTCGCACAATTCGGATCTGACCTTGACGTTGCAACTAAAAATGCGTTAACACAAGGTGAACGTATCACAGAGGTACTTAAACAACCTCAATACTCACCACTTAACGTAGCAGATCAAGTAGTTATCCTTTATGCTGCAACAAGAAAATTCTTAATGGATATTCCACTTTCAGCGGTGGCAGCATTCCAAAATGAACTTCTTGAGTTCGTTAAAGCTAAATATGCAGATGTACTCACAGAAATTGTTAAACCAGCTGGTCTTACAAAAGAATTAGATGCTAAATTAAACGATATTATTACAGAATTTAAACAAAGCTTTAGAGCTTAATGAAAAGGGGTGAATAACGATGGCGTCTTTACAAGATATTAAAGGGCGAATCCGAAGCATCGATAGCACCAAGAAAATCACAAGTGCTATGAATCTTGTTGCTACCTCTAAACTTAATAAAAGTAAAGAGGCAGCCCTTAGAACAAGACCCTTTTTCAATAAAATTTTATCTACTATGCAATCTATAGCAAAGAACGCTAATGGGCAAGGTTCACCTTTCCTTAAGGCAAATGGCTCAGATGTTAAGGCATATATTACTTTAGCAGGAGATAAAGGTCTTTGCGGTGGTTACAATGCAAACATTTGTAAACTTACAATGAATGCTATTGAAGATAAAGAAAAAAGCCACTTAGTAGTTGTAGGTAAAAAAGGTGTGGATCAATTTAAATCAAGAGGCTACAGCGTAGCAAAATCTGTTTTAGATATTTCAGAAGCACCAACATATCAAGATGCAAAAGAAATTGCAAACTATGTAATTGACAAATTTGAGAAAGGTGAGATTGGAGAAGTATATTTATCTTATACAAGCTTTAAATCTACGATTCAACAAGAACCTCAAATGATTCGTCTTTTACCATTAGACATCGAAAATATACAAGAAACTGAAAAAAGTGAAACTACCGAACCAAGCGATCTTTTAGTTTATGAACCATCACCAGAAGCTGTACTTGGATACATCATCCCAAGATATGTAGCGGACGTTATTTATGGTGCATTAGCTGAAGCTAGTGCGAGTGAAAATGGTGCAAGAATGACAGCTATGGATTCTGCTACAGAAAATGCGCAAGAAATCCAAGATAGCCTTAGCATTCAGTACAACAGAGCTAGACAAGCTGCCATCACTCAAGAGTTAACAGAAATCGTTGCGGGGGTTGGAGCACTCAAATAAGTAATAAAGGAGTGAACAATAAATGGCACAAAATGTAGGACATATCGTTCAAATCATCGGGCCAGTACTAGATATTAAATTTAGTGCAGACCATATGCCAAAAATCTACAACGCGATTGACATCAAACAAAAAGATGGTAGTGTACTTGTAGTAGAAGTAGCACAACATCTTGGAGATGACATCGTACGTTGTATCGCCATGTCAGCTACAGAAGGTTTAGTTCGTGGCATGGAAGCAGTAGATACTGGAGCACCTATTTCAGTTCCAGTAGGTACAGATACACTTGGACGTATTTTCAACGTAACAGGTAAAGCTGTAGATGGTAAACCAGAACCAGAAGGTGCAAAATGGCCTATCCATAGAGAAGCACCAACATTTGAAGAACAATCAACTTCAGCAGAAATCCTTGAAACAGGTATCAAAGTAGTTGACCTTCTTTGCCCATACCTTAAAGGTGGTAAGATCGGTCTCTTCGGTGGTGCCGGTGTAGGTAAAACTGTACTTATTCAAGAACTTATCCGTAATATTGCAACAGAGCACGGTGGTTTCTCTGTATTCGCTGGTGTAGGTGAACGTACTCGTGAGGGGAATGACCTTTACCACGAAATGACAGATTCTGGCGTTATCTCTAAAACAACAATGGTGTTCGGTCAAATGAATGAGCCACCTGGTGCACGTATGCGTGTTGCCTTAACAGGTCTTACAATGGCGGAATACTTCCGTGATGAATCAGGACAAGACGTTCTTCTCTTCGTAGATAACATCTTCCGTTTCACACAAGCAGGTTCTGAGGTATCAGCGCTTCTTGGACGTACTCCATCAGCGGTAGGTTACCAACCAACACTTGCTACAGAGATGGGTACACTTCAAGAACGTATCACATCTACTAAAAAAGGATCTATTACATCTGTTCAAGCTGTATACGTTCCTGCGGATGACTTAACTGACCCAGCTCCAGCAACAACATTTGCTCACTTAGATGCAAAAACAGTATTATCTCGTGCTATCGTAGAACAAGGTATCTACCCAGCTGTAGATCCACTTGAATCTTCTTCACGTGTACTTGACCCACAAATCGTTGGTGAAGAACACTATCAAGTAGCTCGTGGTGTACAATCAATCTTACAACGTTACAAAGAGCTTCAAGATATCATCGCTATCTTAGGTATGGATGAACTTAGTGAAGAAGATAAAGTAACTGTAAACCGTGCACGTAAAATTCAAAAATTCCTTTCACAACCATTCTTCGTAGGGGAAGTATTTACAGGTACTCCAGGTCAATATGTACCAGTTAAAGAAACAGTTCGTAGCTTTAAAGAAATTCTTGAAGGTAAACATGATGATCTTCCAGAAAATGCATTCTACATGGTTGGTACAATTGAAAATGCTATCGAAAAAGCCAAAACTCTATAATTAGGGGGTTAACTATGGCAAACAAAATGAAACTTCAAATCATCACACCTATGAGAACAATCTTAGATGAAGAAGTTGACTCAGTAATTTTAGGTACAACAGAAGGGCAAATGGGGGTTTTATATGATCATGAGCCAGTTGTAACATTACTTGGGTATGACAAAGTCATGTATTCTCAAGATGGTGAGAAAAAACAAGCAACAACTCTTGGCGGATTTGCTGAAGTAACAAAAGATAAAGTTGTTATTTTAACAGATGCATCAGAGTTCGCAGATCAGATTGATATTGAACGTGCTAAAAAAGCAAAAGAACGTGCAGAAAAACGTTTACATCAAGATAATGTAGATAGAGCTCGTGCAGAAATTGCACTTAAAAAAGCTATCGCACGTATTAACTTAAGCGGCATGAAATAATAAAAAACTGTTACAAGGTGTATATGCGTGCGCCTAGTGACAGTTTTTTTATGAGTATGAAAGTATATTTAAAGTAGTCGATTACCATAATATAGATTTCACATTTATAAGATTGAGTTATTCATCATGTTTGAATCATGTGAAGTCATTAAGAGCAACCCATTTATGAGATGTATATTTTAAAGTTATAGTTGATTGTTCTATAATATAAGCTAGATACAATAATTTTGCTATATTTAGAATTTTTTGGTCATATACTATTTACCAAATATATACATTAGTGGTATAGTAGATAGGGACTTAATTATGGATTTTAGGAATAGAATGGGGTAAAAAGATGAAATTACAGTTAATGAAAAGAACAAAAGATGAGTTAAAGGAGCTTGTGAAACTTTATGGCTTAAAAGGAGTTTCTAAGCTCAACAAAGATGCATTATGCGATGAACTTATGCCAGTTATTTTAGAAGAGGCAGTAAATTTTATTGCAGTATTTGATGAGAGCCAGTTACAGTATGTAGAGGAATTAGTAGCCAAGGGACAAATCACAGAGTGTGTAAATCCTAAAGGTAAATATGGATTCTTAGAAAATCTTGGACTAGCTGCTATCTCTAAAGAGGGAACAGTAACATTGGCAGATGAAGTAAGAGCCCAATATAAAAAGTACTTTGATACAGCAGAAGGTTCTAGAGAACTTTCATCAAGGTATTTACAATATGCTAAATTACGCAGATATACACTTGCAGCCGTTCATCTATACGGTATGATTGAATTTAATCAGTTTAAAGCTTTATATGAGAAATATGAAGGGGAAGCATTAGATGAAAAAACATACTTTGATTGGCTTGCAATAGATTCTTACTTAGTAAGACCATATGATTATATGAATGGTTACATTGTAGCAGAGTGCCTTTATATGTTTGAAATGGAAGGCTTCAATGAACTTCTCAAAAATACAGAAGGTAAGGCATATTATGAGCCATCAAAAGAAGAGTTTATGCGTTATAGTGACGAAGATTATTATGAACATACTCTTCACATTGAAAGGCTAAAAACACATTTAAGAACAGTGTATAAATTAGATGAACAGACAGCAGAAGAAGCTGTATTTGACCTTTGCTTAGGCCAGCAGATTACAACTAAAGTGGGGGATAATACATTACAACAAACATTATCACACTGGAATGTAATGGGTATTTCACCAAAAAGTATGGAAGAAGTCAATAAGCTTGTTGGACTTGTTATCAAAGTCATGAATACAACACGAGTATGGCTTAACAGAGGTTTCACACCAGACGAAGTACATGGTGTAGTAAGAGAGCAAATAAGCAAAGTAAAAGTAGGTAGAAATGAAGCATGCCCATGTGGGAGCGGTAAAAAATACAAAAAATGCTGTGGTAAGTAAAGAAGAAAAAGGGTCAGGTTGCACGAAAGTGTAGCCTGACCCTTTTTGTGGTGTGCCCAGCATGGGCGTAGTCTAACGGGTGAAAGTCCCGAGTGTG
>NZ_CEVXFV010000017.1:0-84378 GCF_982396655.1 Cellulosilyticum sp.
AACTTTAGAGACCTGTCCCCACTCTATTAACAGCAACTTTAGAGACCTGTCCCCACTCTATTAACAGCAACTTTAGAGACCTGTCCCCATGAAGATTTCGATGCAAAAAGGAGCTACCTTTTGAGGTAGCTCCTTGGGGAATTATTTTATAATCCGTTATTTGCAATAACGTTTTTGTACCAGTCAAAACTTTTCTTTTTGGATCTTTTGAGTGTTCCGTTGCCGGCGTTGTCTTTGTCTACGTAGATGAATCCATAACGTTTTTTCATTTCGCCTGTTGATGCACTTACGAGATCAATGCAACCCCATGGTGTATAACCAATAAGATCTACACCATCTTCTTCTACTGCTTCGATCATTGCCTTGATGTGTGCTTCTAAGTAAGCAATTCTGTAGTCATCATTAATTGTGCCATCTTCGGCTGGTGTATCAACCGCACCTAAACCATTTTCTACGATAAATAGTGGTTTTTGATAACGGTCATATAGTGTATTCATTGTAATACGAAGACCAAGTGGGTCAATTTGCCATCCCCATTCACTTTCTGTTAAATGTGGATTTTTAATACCTGCAAAAGCATTTCCTTGTCTTTTCTCACCGACTGTTGGATCTGCACTTACAACACGTGATGAGTAGTAGCTGAATGCAATGAAATCTACTGTGTTTTCTTTTAAGATTTGCACATCTTCTGCACCCATTTCAATTTGAATATTATTGCGTTCTAAGAATTTCTTAGCGTAATTTGGATATTCTCCTCTTGATTGCACATCAATGAAGAAGAAGTTCTCTCTATCTTTGCCAATGGCTGCAAATACATCTTCTGGTTTGCAGCTATATGGATAGTAATCTCCTGCTGCAAGCATACAACCCACTTTATTTTCTGGATTAATTTCATGCGCAAGTTTAGTTGCAAGTGCCGATGCTACAAGTTCATTATGTGCTGCTTGATATTGTACCTGAAGTTTGTTTTCTCCTTCTTCAAACATAATCCCCGCACCCATAAATGGTAAATGCATAAGCATATTAATTTCATTAAATGTCATCCAGTATTTAACCTTACCATCAAATCTCTTGAAAATTGCTTGGCAATATCTTACATAAGCATCAATGACCTTACGACTTTTCCATGAGCCATATTCTTCAAAGAGTACAAGTGGTAAATCAAAGTGACAAATTGTAACGACTGGTTCAATATTGTATTTTAATAACTCATCAATAAAGTTTTCATAGAATTTAAGTCCCTCTTCATTTGGCTCTGTTTCTAAACCTGTTGGAAAAATTCTAGACCATGCAAATGAAAAACGGTAACATTTGAATCCCATTTCTGCAAATAACGCAATATCTTCTTTATAGTTACCATACATATCAATAGCTTCATGAGAAGGGAAATAGCTATCTTCTGGTAAATCTTTATAATGCATTTCACCTTTCATAATTGCTCTTCTATATTCACCATGAGGAATCACATCCACTGTTCCTAATCCTTTTCCTCCAGCTAAATATCCACCCTCACACTGATTAGCAGCTGTAGCGCCACCCCATAAAAAATTCTTTGGTAATCCACTCATATTCTCGTCCTCATTTCTTTCTATATAATTTATAAACTAAATTTCTAATATCTTAACCTTTTATATTTTAAATCTGCTGTATTTTACTCTTATAACACAAATTCCTTATTTTAACAAAAAAGAGGTAAGTGAGATTTCACGATCCCTCTCTCACCTCTCATTTTATCCTATTTTAAAGCCACTCTTCTTTTCAAGCTCACCAATTCGCTTTTCTACCCAGTGGAGAATTCAATCTAACATAGCCTAGCTAGGAGTAAGGGACGCTGATAAGCTACCTTCGGAGTAAATTGTTGACAGTCTTAGTGAAATATTAGGAAGCGCTTTTAGGTGGAGTGTCTGAGCGAAGCGAGTTTTCCACCGTTGCTTCCTAATATGAGCTTAGACTGTCACAATTTACGAAGACAGTAGCGTTCAGCTGCCCTTATTCCTAGTAGCCCACTTAGATCGCCCTAATTCGCAACTACTTTTATTATTTCTTCCCCGCATTTAACAGCTTTATCATCAATAGCAAGTACACTTGCGTACTCTGCTGTATTTGTGATGATAACTGGTGTAATGCAGTCATATCCTTCATTTTTAATACCTTGTAAGTCAAAATCTACAAGTGGTGTACCTACTTCTACTTTATCGCCAGCTTTTACATGAGCTGTAAAGTATTTACCACCTAATTTAACTGTATCTAATCCGATGTGAATTAATAATTCAACGCCATTTTCATCTTTGATTGCGATAGCGTGTTTTGTGTCAAAAATCATTGCAACTGTTCCGTTTACCGGAGATACTACCTTACCTTCTGTTGGAATGATTGCCATTCCTTTACCCATGATTTCTTCTGAGAATGTTGGGTCATTTACAAGTCCAAGAGAAACTGCTTCTCCTGTTAATGGTGAACAAACTACGTTCATCCCTTCTTTTGCTACTGCTACTTTTTCTGTTTTCTCTTCTTTTGTTTCTGCTAATTTTACGCCTTCTGCATCTTTGTACATCACATATGCTACGATAAATGCAACAACAATACTGATTGCTACCCCAATACATGCATAGAAGAAGTTACTCATTGTTTCTCCACCAATGTATACTGGTAATGTTAAAAGTCCTGGTGAACCTGTAGCAAATCTTCTTACGCTAAAGATTCCGAAGAATAATCCCCCAAGTCCGCCACCAATCATAGATGCATAAAGACCTATTTTAGTTTTTAAGTTAACACCATATAATGCTGGTTCTGTAATACCACATAATGCTGTAATCCCTGATGTACTTGCTAATTGTTTTAAATCTGAGTCTTTTGTTTTTAAAGAAATTGCAAGTGCTGCTCCACCTTGAGCAACGTTAGATGCCATCATCGCTGGCCCTACAAATGTATCGTATCCTACTGTCATAATGTTATTAATACCGATTGGAATAATACCATAATGTGTTCCTGTCATAACTAAGACTGGTGATAATACACCAAGTACTGTTGGTACTAACCAACTTGCATAACTTTCAATTGCATAAATAGCTTGTGCTACTTTATCACTAAGCATATAACCAAGTGGCCCAATAAGTGTTAATGTTGCAATACCTACTATTAATGATGTAATAAGTGGTTTTGTAAAATATTTAACTGCTTTTGGAGAAATTTTATCTGCAAATGGTTCTACATAAGACATGAACCAGATTGCAAGAATAATTGGAAGTACACTTGAACCATAACTTGCAAGCGGAATATTTAATCCAAATACTGCAATGCCGGTTCCAGCTTCTTTAGCACCACTAATCATAGCTGTAAAGTTTGGATGTAATAACATGCCACCAATCATCATTGCTAAGTAGCCATTCACTTTAAACCTCTTAGCTGCTGAATTTGCTAATATAATTGGCAAGAAGTAAAATCCTGCATCAGCCATAAAGTTAAGTACTTGATATGTTTGTGAAGTATTTGAAAGTGCATTAGTTGCTATCAGCAATGCAAGTACTGCTTTAATCATCCCTGCCGCTGTGATTGCTGGCAAGATTGGTGTAAAGATTCCTGTAATTGTATCAATTACTTTTGCCCCTAATTTACGGTTATCTTTTTGCTCTGAACCTGATTCGCTATTATCAAGCTTTGTCATTGCCATGATTTCTTTGAAAACATGTGATACGTCACTACCAATAATAACTTGATATTGTCCACCATTGCTTACAGCGCCCATAACACCTTTTGTATTTTTTAATTTTGCTGTATCCGCTTTACTCTCATCTTTTAAAGTAAAACGTAGTCTAGTTGCACAATGTACGAGTGCTTTGATATTGCTTTCGCCGCCTACAAGGCCAAGAATAGTTTCTGCTAAACTTTTGTAATTCATCGTATTTCCTCCCTATTTCTTAGGTCTAAGGGTAATTTGAGTAATAAAAAATACCTAAACAAAAATTAACTAGCTTCTTTTGCTAATTTATTTTTATTTAGGTATAGCCTACTCAAAGTAACAACCCTATTTTAATAAATATGTGTGTTTATAAATCTTTAGTTTTATATGTTTGTAATTCTATTGATATGAATAGTTAAGTAAATCATTTCATCTTCTGTAAGATCCCAATCAAACTCTTGTTTAATGTAATCTTTTACTTTAAGGGTACATTCATATTCTTTTTTATACTTTCTTTTTAGTACTTCTATGAACTGATCATCTTGATCATCTATTGTGACACCTGTAAAAATACGTTGTGCAAAGAATTTAAGGTGTGTAATAAAACGTTCATAGTGAATTGAATACTCATCTAACTCTAGATTAAAGTGATACTTGATGATATTTAATATCTTTTGTATCATCTTTGTCATATCTGTGGTCTTTTCCATAGATAAATCATCCATTAAGGCATTTACAAAGTGAAGTGCAATGAAACCTGCTTCATCTTCTGGAAGCTCTATGCCTAAACGACGCTTTATAATATGTAAAGCTTCTTTTCCTACTAAAAATTCGTGATTATAAAGCTTTTTGATTTCCCACAGTAAGGCATTTTTGATTTGAATCCCCTGTTTTTGACGCTCTAATGCAAAGTTAATATGATCCGCTAAAGTAATATAGATATTCTGATTTAACTTTTTGCCTAAAGAGGCTTTTGCAAAACTGATAATTTCATTAGTAGCTTGGATATGCTCTAGAGGAATCTTTTCAAGTAGACTAATTAATTGACTTGAGCTTGTTTTTTCATTACAAGTATAAACTTTTTCAACTAAACTCTCATCAACTTCATCACCAGCTACCTTTTTGAAGCCAAGTCCACATCCCATTACTAGTATTTCATTATTCTTGTCATCTACGGACTTAATTAAGTTATTGTTTATGACTTTAACAACTTTCATCTTCGGTGTATTCCTCCTTTATATCCTTAATAATTAAGACGGTCACCGCCAAATTATCAAAAAAGGCTACACCACCTCCGCGAATAACAGGATAAAGATTATCCCTTCACAAAATGGTATAGCCTGCATTACCAGTAACAATCCGTTTATTAATTATATTAACATAATACAATATAGCTTCAAATATGTCAACCATTTCTTTATATTTTTTACATATACCGGCATCAAACCTCATTTTTTTTATTCACTTTGTACAAATATTAACAAATCCATGAGAATGTTTAAATTCCTACTTTGTTTCTTCTTTATAAATAAAACTTTCTTTGTTTTATAATAAAAACTTGTCAACACCCTAAAATAGTTGTTAAATTATATTATATACAGTATTTTCGAAACAAATTTTAATAAGACAAGGAGTACAACATATGATTTCAAATGAAATGGTTAAATTAGGAACAAAACGTTCCGTTATTAGAGAGCTTTTTGAGTATGGTAAAAAAAGAGCTGCTGAAATAGGTGCTGAAAATGTTTATGACTTTAGTATCGGAAATCCTAACGTACCTGCACCAGAATGCGTAAAGGAAACGATTATGGAACTTTTAAGCTCTACAGACCCAGCCATTCTTCATGGCTATACTTCTGCGCAAGGTGATGTAGAAGTTAGAACTGCCATTGCAGACTATATTAATGAAAGGTTTAATACAACACTTACACCAAATCATATTTATATGACAGTAGGTGCTGCTGCTTCTCTATGTATCTCATTAAAGGCTCTTGCTACAGAAGGTGATGAATTCATTACCTTTGCACCTTTCTTCCCAGAATACCGTGTATTCGTTCAATCAGTAGGTGCCCAACTTAAAGTTGTTCCTGTAAATACAGATAACTTCCAAATTGATTTTGAAAACTTCAAAGCCTTACTTTCTCCTAAAACTAAAGGTGTTATTATAAATTCACCTAATAATCCATCTGGTGTAGTTTACTCAGAAGAAACAATTAAAGAGCTTTGTACAATTCTTGAAGAGAAATCAGCTGAATATGGTCATCCAATTTACTTAATCTCAGATGAACCTTATAGAGAAATAGTATACGATGGCATCACAGTACCTTATACAATGAACTACTATAAAAATACATTAGTATGTTACTCATATAGCAAGGCCCTTTCACTTCCTGGTGAACGTATCGGTTACATAGCTGTCTCTGATCAAATGGAAAATAGCAATGATGTCTATGCTGCAGTTTGTGGTGCAGGCCGTGCGCTTGGTTATGTATGTGCCCCAAGCTTATTCCAAAAAGTTATTGCTAAATGCGTAAAGGCAACTTCTGATATCAATGCCTACAAAGAAAATCGAGATATCCTTTATAATGGTCTCAGCAAACTTGGCTATAACTGTGTAAGACCCGATGGCGCTTTCTACCTCTTTGTAAAAGCACTTGAAGAAGATGCAAATGCTTTCTGTGAAAAAGCTAAAAAATATGAATTACTCCTAGTACCTGGTGATGATTTTGGTTGCCCTGGCTACGTAAGAATCTCTTATTGTGTGAAACAATCACAAATCGTAGATTCATTACCAGCCTTTGAAAAACTTATAGCTGAATACAAATAAATAAAATAGCGCAGTACGGAAGTACTGCGGCTTTTTTATATCGCCATATCTTAAGATGCAATGAATAATGCATCAATCTATGACTTTCATAAGCAGTCGCTAAAGCGGCTGCTTTTTTTGTCTACATATTTATCCTAGTGCCTTACTCCTCTCTTAAGATTTCTCTATAGGTTTTACTTACTTTTACAAGTTATTCTATTAGTACAAATAAGCAAGATATCCATTTCGCAATATATATTAAATTATAAAGGAGAATTTATAATGGAAATAAACACCTTATTATCTTATATGTCGGAGTATGGCTTACTCTTAATGGCAATTATTATCTTTTTAGAATATCTCAACTTACCCGGCTTCCCCGCAGGTATCATCTTACCAGTGGCTGGTATATGGACTAGTAATTCAAATACCAACTTTTGGTTTGTATTAGGTATTTCAGTACTTTCTGCTCTCATAGCTAGTTGGATTTTATATGCAATAGGTTGGTACTTTGGTGACTTTATCTTAACAAAGTACCTCAAACGTTTTCCAAAACAAGAAAATATTATTCAAAAACAACTTAACTATTTACAACAAAAGGGCTACTTATGGGTGTTAATTAGTAAACTCATCCCTATGGTAAGGACAATTATTTCACTTCCAGCAGGTTTGCTTAAATTAAACTTTTTTACCTATACAATAGCTTCTACCATAGGTATTACTATTTGGAATGCAGTCCTCATTTATAGTGGATACCTTTTTAAAGAAGAAATATTAAGTCAATTCATCTAGGAGGCAGTAAAAAATGAGAATCGCAATGTTAACTAATAATTACAAACCTTTTATAGGTGGCGTACCTATTTCAATAGAACGACTAAGCAATGGATTAAGGGCACTTGGCTGTGAAGTCTATATCTTCACTCCAAGTTATAAAAATCAGGTAGAAGAAGAATATGTTATTCGCTACAACTCCTTTAAAGCAACCAAAAACGGACTGGCAATTCCCAATATGATGGATCCATTTATTATGAGGAAATTTAAGGAGTTAGAAATTGACTTAATTCATGTACACCATCCTATGCTTATTGGTTGGACAGCCCTTTATTTAGGTAAAAAATATAAAATTCCTGTGATATACACATATCACACACGCTATGAACATTACTTGCATAACATATCTTTCATTAAATCACTTGAGTCTTCTGCTTGTAATGAGAACACTACTATTTCAACGAAATTATCTAATAATGTAATTTATACACTCAAAGAACATATTGTTCCAAGTTTAATAAAAGGCTATCTCAATAAATGCCAGATGGTATTTGTACCAACAGAACTCATGCATAAAATTTTAGCCTCACAAAAAGTACATGCGCCTATTGAAATTTTACCAACAGGATTGGATACAGCTTTCTTTCAAGAAGATAAAGTAGCAGCCATTCGAAAACAATATATTGGCGATAAAGGATACCTTTTCTGCAGTGTCTCAAGACTCGAGAAGGAAAAAAACATCTCTTTCATGCTAGAAGGGCTTGAACAATTAAAAAACAAAATAGGTAATAACTTTAAAATGTTATTAATAGGTGATGGTACTCTAAAAGAAATATTAAAAGAAGAAATAAGTAATAGAGGGTTAGATGAAAATATAATTTTATTAAATAGTATTCCTAACGCTGAAATTCCACATTACTACGGTGCTTGTGACTTATTCTTATTTGCATCTAAATCTGAAACACAGGGTATTGTACTTTTAGAAGCTATGGCTACGCGTACACCTGTTATAGCTATTGAAGCAACTGGTGTTGTAGATGTAGTTAAAAATCATATAAATGGATTTATGACCTTAGATTCTCATGAAGATTGGGTAGGTCGAATCATCTATTTAATAAATCATAAAAGCGAATGGGAAAAATTAAAGGAGGGTGCTTATGAAACAGCATCTAAATATGCAAACAAAAGAATCGCACAACGTGCGCTTTGCCACTATAAATCAACGATTAAAAGTTATCACAAACAAGCTGGTTACCTTATGGGCCAAAATGAATTTATATAAAGATAAACTTCTTATTGTAACTTATACTGCATATATTGAATTCGTTGCACGTACAAGTTCTATTAAACTTCAAGGAGATATTCTTCCCAAAGATTTTGATAGCTCTATGATTGGTTTTTGGCATGGTGATAGTTTTACAATGAATCTTTTACTTAGAGAGCTACGCCACTATAACCACAACATATCCGTTGTAGTCACTCAAGATAAACGAGGAGACTATATACATGGCGTTCTTACAACCTATCATACTAAAACACTCCGTATACCAGATGGTGCAGCCATTCGACCTTTTTTGGCTACACTTAAGGAAACAAGCCAATTAGGTAATGAAACAATATGTATTGCTTTAGATGGTCCATTAGGGCCTTATAAAGAGCCTAAAAAACTCCTCTTCATGCTTTCCGAACATGCAAAAAAACCATGTATTTTACTAAATGTTAACTACAGTAAAGCTATTAAGCTTAGTAAAAGATGGGACTACTATACCATTGTTCTTCCTTTTAGTAAAATCACCTTTACGGCCCATCATCTAGGTATTACTCAGCAAGAAGACTTAAAACAATTTAAGCTTTATAAACAGTTTATTCATTCAAAATCTCAATGTTCTTAAAAAACCTGCTAATGAAATCTTATAATTTTCATTAGCAGGTTTTTCTCTTATTATATATGTTTACTTAGCAAGTTGCTAATGGGAGTAAATAATACTTCCCATCTTCTTCATAAAACTTTCCTTGAATCTTATAGACTTCTTGAATCAGCTTTTCATCTGCCATATCTTTAGGTGTACCTACCTTTAAGACTTTACCTGATTTCATAACAATAATGTGATCACTATAATTAAGTGCCTGGTTGATATCATGTAAAACCATTACGATAGTCATGTTGTATTGGGCATTTAGCTTTTTTACTAAATCTAAAAGTTCCATTTGATAATACATATCTAAATAAGTCGTTGGTTCATCTAGAAATAGTATTTCAGGCTGTTGGCAAAGTGCCATGGCAAGCCAAGCTCGCTGTCTTTGGCCGCCTGAAAGCGCACTTAATGGACGATGTTGTAACTCAGAAAGCTTGGTACACTCTAATGCCCAGTCTATGATTTTCTCTGCTTCTTCTGTAATCCCTTCGCAAACGCCTTGATGCGGCGTGCGCCCATAAGCTACTAATTCCCTAATAGTAATCTGTAAGTTTTCATTATTATGCTGATGAAGTACAGCTACCTTACGTGCAAACGGCTTTTGTTTAATAGTAGTGATATTTGTACCATCTAAAGTAATTTCACCTTGTTTAACTTTATGTCCCTTCGTTAAAAGGCCTAAAAGTGTTGATTTGCCACAACCATTTGGTCCTATAATCGTTGTAATTTTACCTCTTGGTATTTCTAAATTTAAATCATTAAATAAATAATTTGTTTTGTCATGTCCGAACTGTATATTTTTAACTTTCATCTTGTTAACTCCCATTTTGAATAAATGTTTTTAAATAAATTTCCTAAACCATTACTCACTTCTTTTTAGCATATATAAAAAGAATGGTGCACCTAATAATGCCATCATGACACCTATTGGAATTTCAAATGGATAGATGATTGTACGGCCTAGAAAATCTGCTAGTAATAATAATGCCCCGCCTAATAAAGCTGTAAATGGTATTAAATATTTGTGACCTGTTCCTACTAAAAGGCGCCCTAAATGAGGTACGACAAGTCCTACGAAACTAATCATCCCTACCTGTGTTGTTGGAATGATGGCTAATAATACCGCTACTACTGAAATGATTATACGTTGTTTATTCACATTCATCCCAAGGCTTGCTGCATTACGTTCTCCAAGCGCTAAAAGGTCACAATTTTTATATAAACAAAATGCAAGTATAAGACCTATGAGTCCATAGATACTCATAAGCATTACAGTGTCCCAACCTTTCGTTGTACTTTGAGCACTACTTGATAAACTAGACATCATACTTGATGAGCCCATATAAGAAATAACTTCACTTAAGGCTTCAAAGAATGCATTAATTGCAATACCTGCTAAAATAATACGTTTTGGCTGAAAACCTTTTCGCCATGCGAAGGCATATACAAGACTACAGGCAATGAGTCCACCTATAAGTCCAAAAAATGGTGCTGATAAAAATAAGGTTGGGACAAATGTAAGTACCAAACTATTCATAAAGTTTGCGCCTGCAGAAATCCCTACGATACCAGGGTCTGCTAAAGGATTCTTCATGACTGCTTGTAAAAGTACCCCTGATGTCGCTAACATTGCACCTGTTAGTACAGATACGAATATACGTGGCAACCTTACTGCTTTAATAATTTCAACTTGGCTGTTATTTCCTTTGATAAGCCCCTCAACGATTTCTTTAAGGGTGAGATTAATGCTACCAATTCGCATACATAATAATCCTAAAAGCACAATACACATGCCAACTACTACAAATTTTGTCTTTATATATTTCTTATTCATTTTAACTCCCATTTAAATGTATTTAACTAATTTTAAACCTAACATAATGAAAAGGAGCTATGTCACTCCTCAGTGTCCTAGCCCCTTTTCACTAATAAATAATTTCTGCTAATTCACTAAGTGCCTTAGCTGTTTCTAGGCTGGCACTTACATTGAATAAACTATCATCTAAATCATATACGTTGCCATTTTTTACAGCATCGAATTGACTCCAGATTGGATTTTCATTGAATTCTTTTTCAAACATTTCAAGTACTTCTTCCTTCACACCATGTGTCATACGAAGGATAATGTCTGGCTCTGAGACAAGTAAGGCTTCTAAGTTGACATTGGCATATGCTGTATTGCTATCTGCTACCACATTTGTACCACCTAACATTTCTACCATTTGACCTACGAAAGATGCTGATGTACCTGCTAGGTAATTTCCTGGGAAACCAAAGAGAATAAGTACTTTAGGAGAAGTTTTTCCTTTAACGCTTTCTATTGTTGCATTGATATCTGCTTCAAAATTAGCAATCAATTCAGCAGCTTCTGCTTCTCGATCAAACATCTCACCGATTGTGGCAATAGATGCCTTAAGCGTATCAATGTTTTCTGCATTTAAGTATGTACCTTGTATGCCTACTGTCCCAAGTTTTTCACTTACCATTGATTCAAGTGTCGTAAGCGAAAGGACATGTGTCGGATTTAATGAAGCAATGATTTCAATATCCGGCGACATTGGTAATCCTACCTTTGTTACATCTGCCACCTTTTCATTTAAACTATACTGTGAATTGGGTACGCCCACCATTTCTACATCAAGTTCTGCTAAGATATCAACTAAGGATACTGAAAGTGCCACAATGCGTTGCTCTTCAGTTGTGCCTTTTTCATCTTGAACACTAGCTCCCTGAGTTTGCTCCACTGCATTTCCACCGCAGCCACTAAATGCCATTAAACCTACTAAACTTAGTCCCAAATAAATACTTCTCTTTAGTCTTCTCACAACTTACTCCTTACTTTCTTTTTAAATAAATCACGCTACCAATCGCTCCTGCTACTACAATTACACCTATGATAAGCATCATATTTTTCATAGTATTTTTACTTGCTGATGTGACTGCATCTACGTTTTCTGTTTCTTCTATGTTCTCTGTCTTAGCTCCATCTTGCTCAGTTTCTTCTTGAACTTCACCTTGTACTTCAGCTTGTTTTTCATCTTGATTGTGTTCTTCAAAATTCTCTTCAACTTGTGCTGATGCTTCATCTGTCTTTTCTATATTAGCATCATTAGCATCTGCTACTTCTTGGCTTTGTACTTTTGCATCATTTGTGATATTTTCAGTAACTACTTCTTCCTGAGATGTTTTTTCACCTTTTTGTACTGTAGTCTCTGATTTTTTAGCTGTTTCTGATGAAGTAGTGTCCTGTGCTTTTTGACTTACAGCCTGTGTTTGTTCCTGTTTTGAACTACTGCTTGTTGTATTTGTTTTGTTCGCCACCGCGCTACTATTATTTGTCGTACTGCTTGTCATATTATTTGCTGCATTAGATGCTGAACTAGATACTGAACTAGTTGTACTACTTGCATTGCTGTTAGATGCGCTACTGCTATTTTGCACAACTTCTGCTGCTGATTCTTTTACAGGTTCTGCTACTGGTTCTGCTTTTTTGATAAGCTTTAAACTACTTTCATTTAATGTTACTGTATACTCTACAGTTGTATTCATTGGCTCTACATAAAGTCCTACTTTAATACTTGTGCTTAAGCTTGGCACCTTAAACTTTAATTTTTTAATATTGCCTGCTAAAGCTGTTGTTTCACAAGTCACTTTACTGCCACCTACTGAGATCGTAAAATCACCCATATATTGTGTATTGTTAAAAGCTAGCGTTACGAAAGTACCACTATCATTTACTTCTACATCTGATACTGTTTCTGTATATGACCTTGCCATGCCTTCACCCACAGGATTATCATGGCTTACGTTATTTGTAATCGTATAAGTCCCTTTATCTAAATCTTGTCCCCATGCTACTACAGTGAGTAGCATGGCAAACAATATTGTTAATATTGGTGTACTTAAACGTCTTAAATTCTGTCCTAAATGCTTTGTATTTTTCGTAAGTTGTAACATATAAATGTCCCGCCTTCTAGTTTTCTGTTACCTTTAAGATTTCAGCATATGCCCAGTGATTTGCTGATAAATCTTTAAATGGATTTTCTATATCTACATTTGTCTCTTCTGTATGACCAATAAGCTTATTAATTACTTTTACAGCTTCTGCTCTTGTGATTGTTCCTTCTGGTTTAAATGTGTTATCTCCATAACCATTGATATAACCTGCTTCTGTAGCTGCTGCTACATATTTTTCATAGCTGCTTCCTGTTAAATCTTTGAAGCCATGTTCATAATCCGCAGATGCTTCTAATCCTGCCACCTGTGCAATAACTTTAACGAATTCGCCTCTTGTCATATTTTCATTTGGATTAAATGCAGACTCTGCCGCTTCACCTATTACACCAGCTTCTTCGAATAACATAATGGCATCTTTTGCCCACATGTCAACATCTGTAAATGTACTTACGAATTCTGTTTCTACAAGTGATTTTGTATCAATTATAATTCTAAGTTCTGGTGCTACACTTCCCATTGGGGCAATACCTGTTTTTAATGTAATTGCCTCTTCTAAGTTTGCAACTTCTAATGTCACATAAGCTGTTTTCATATCTGCTGATTTACGTACTTCTACAGCTTTGTATTCTCCATCCACTTTTTGTGCAATACCAGTAATAATATCGCTAAAACCTAAACCTTCATTTGCAATTTCTAATTCTACGAAATAACTCTCACCTTGTTTTTTGATAGCAATACCAGCATTTTTAAAGAACTGTCCCGCCATAGATGCTTCATCTTTATCAGCTTGAAGAATGCTGATATTAGCTGAATAATACTCATTTTGTACGCCGTCTACAAGAAGTGCTAACATGCTTAACGCTTCTGCTTTTGTCACCTTGCCATTTGGTTTGAATGTGCCATCTGCATAGCCTTTGATATATTTAATTTCCTTAGCATTCTCTTTGATTCTAAGTGTTGTATGTGCTATTGTACTTGTTAGCCCTTTAACTGTAAATGCATTTGACTTTGTCTCTACTTCATTTAATGTGATGCCTACTACAACTGTCTGATCTTTTTCAGCTGCCTCAACTGCATCATATGTAAATGTAATCACTTCATTTTCCATCTTGAAATTATTAAGTGTTAAGCTTTTACCTGTTGTATCATCATTTAAATAAATTTTCCCTGTGAAATCACTTGCTGTAAGCTCTTCATCTGTACCATTTAAGTAAATAGTTACTTTACCATTTTCAGCTTCTACTTTATTGATAGTCATAGCTTCATCTGATTTAAATGCTGTATTAATGCTTCCCGCACCTTCTTCAATACTACTTTCATCAAGTTTAATTCTAAGGACCGGTTTCATACTTCCCATTGCTGAGATACCACATCTAAGATAAGCTGTATTACTTACTGCACCAATTTTAATTTCTGTTGTTACATAACGTTTGCTGCTATCGTTTAAGTAATTTAAATATAATGATTTATATTCCCCATCAATACGTTGTTCAAGAGATGTGATAACATCTTTCATTCCCATACCATCTTTAAGTACTTGAATAGTTAAATATGCTTCACCATTTTGAATACGAAGTGGTAAACCTTCTTTGTTAAAGAATCCAGCTGCCATAGATGCTGTATCTTGTGTTTCATGTAAAACATCAATGTTTACTGAGTAATAACCATCTTGAAGTCCGCCATCATTCGAAGCTTGCTTTTCTGTAATTACTACTTCTTGGAATGCTGATACGTTTTCTGTATTTTGAGCATCTCTTGCACCTACGCTATATGTTCCTGCTGCAAGATTTATAAATGTATTTGTAGTTTGCCAGTTTGCACCGCCATCAATTGTATACTCATATGTACCATTTCCACCTGTTGCTGTTACTGTAATTGTACCAGTAAGCCCTGTTGCATCTGTTTTTGCTACAGCAATTTCTACTGGTGTTGATTCTGGTACTTGTACACCTAAAATTTTGCTAATGCTTTCTGCTGTTAACTTGATACGTACTGGATAAGCTTTCGTCATAAATGGTAAGACTACATGACATCTTACATAAGCTGTCTCATCTAAACTATCTAAGGCAATTTCTGTCACAATATATCTACCTGTTTCATCTTCTACATAACTTAAATCTAATGCTTCATATGTATCTCCTTCTAAGATATCTAATCCTTTCATGATATCTACGAAGCTACCAGAATCTCTTGCTACTTTAAGTGTTAAGTAAGCTTTACCTTCACGAATATTTAAAGTGACATTTTCTTTTGTAAAGTATTCTGCTGCGTGTGATGGTTGATCTTGTGTTTCATGTAATACTTCAATGTCTACTAAGTAATTACCTTCTGGCATTGCTGTAGCTTCTTTAATAACTACCTCTTGGAAATCAGTTACATTATCTGTGTATTCCACCGCACGTACACCTACGCTATATGTCCCTGCTGTTAAACCTGTAAATACATTTGTAGTTACCCAGTTTTGACCACCATCAATTGTATATTCATAATTTCCACTGCCGCCTACTGCAATCACTTTAATGCTGCCATCATTGACATTTGCATTTGTTGCTTCTACCGATTTAATAACAACTGGACTTTGCTCTGCTAAAATCTTATTAAGGCTTTCGGCTGCAAGTTTGATACGTACTGGATAAGCTTTCGTCATAAATGGTAAAACTACATGACATCTTACATAAGCTGTCTCATCTAAGCTATCTAATGCAATCTCTGTCACAATATATCTACCTGTTTCATCTTCTACATAGTCTAAATCTAATGCTTTATATGTATCTCCTTCTAAGATATCTAATCCTTGCATGATATCTACGAAACTACCAGAATCTCTTGCTACTTTAAGTGTTAAGTAAGCCTTACCTTCACGAATATCTAAAGCTATATTTTCTTTTGTAAAGTATTCTGCTGCATGAGAAGGCTTATCTTCTGTTTCATGAAGTACTTCAATATTTACTGCATATTGGCCTTCAGGCATCACTACTTCTGTATCTGGCTTTTCTTTTGCAACGATTTCTACTGTTTCAAAATCTGTTACATTATCAGGTTGCGCCATATCGCGAACTGCTACACTATATGTACCTGCTGCTAATTTTTCAAATACATTTGTTTGGCTCCAGTTTTGTCCGCCATCAACTGTGTACTCATAGCTTCCGCTACCGCCAGCTGCTGTAATTGTAATTGTGCCATCTGCTGCTTGGTAAGCTGTTTCATCTGTATGTACTACATTCATTGTAACTGCTGTTTTCTCAGCGCCTACACCTTGTGCCTTAAGATAACTAATAGTTTCTTCTGTTAAAAAGATACGAAGTTCTTGCTTCATCGTAAAACCAATATTAAGGCCACATCTTAAAGTAACTGGTTGCTCAATATCATCAAAATCAATCTCTGTTACAATATAACGTACCTCATCTTGCTGCGCATATTTTAGATTAAGACTTTCATACTCACTTTCTCCTGTTTTTTTCTCAAGAGATGTGATTACATCTTTAAATCCTAAACCATCCTTTGCAACTTGAAGTTTTAAATAAACTTTACCATCAACGATTTCAATCGGTAAATTGGTTTGTGTAAAGAACTGAGCTGCCATAGATTCTGCTTCTGAATCTGCCTTTAATACCTTAATGCTGCCAACATGTGTTGCACTCGCAGCTTCATCTTCCCATGGGTCCGCTTCTGTCACTTCTTCTGTCACTTCTAATGTATTTGCTTCTTCTGCTACGTCTAGGCTTTCTTTCACTTCACCCTCTGGCATAATTACTTCAGCTTCATCCACTACTTTATCAATTACTTCACCAATCACTTCATCTTCTTGTATATCTTTATCTGCTTCAATCTGATTCTCTTGGTCTTGAATTTCTGCTTCTTCTTGCTCATTTCCTTCTGATGTTTCTACCTCATCAACCACTTCTTCAGTTACTTCCTTATTTAGCTCATCAGATACTTCTTCAGTTACTTTATCTTCTGTAACTACTTCATCTTCTTGAATTCCCTCAATCACTTCACTGTTTGTCTCTTCGCCCCCTACAGTGTTTTCCTGCTCTGTAGCTACTTCATTTACTACTGTCGTTTCATTTTGTAATTCACCTTGTGCAAATACTGGTGCTACTTGCCCCACTGTACCGGTAACTACTGTACAACAAAGTGCCATATTTGCTAATTTATTTCTTAATGATTTCGCCATTCTTATCTCTCCTTGTACTTTATCTTATACTTCTTATACTTCTCCACATTATGTTTTTTCGATTTGCCGTTTAACTTTTCAATTTGTTCTTTTTTGCGAATCGTTCTCAATTAATTCAACTGAAAGACACTATATCATCTTCCTTTTTTATACGTCAATAGATTCAACACTAGTTGGTATCCTACGATACGTTATTGAGAATAATTTTCATTTCATATTTACATTTTACCCATTTTTTAGTATGATAAATAATAATAGTTCTCAAAAAGAACATCCAAGCATTTATAGATTAGGAGGTAACAGCACTGTTTGCTAGTTATATACACCAATTAAAAAACGTTGCATTATTTGAACAGATGTCCACTAAAGATATTATCTCTGTCCTATCACATTTACCGGTTTCTTTGCATACATATAAAAAAGATGAGGTTATTTGTAAACAAGGAGAAGATTTCTTTAACCTTGGAATCTTATTAGAAGGAAAAATCCAAAGTAGTAAAACCTATATGACAAACGATAACTTTATATTAAACACCCTCTGCAGCCCAGATGTATTTGGCGAAAATATTATTTGTGCAGGTTGCACCACAATGCCTTATACGCTGCATGCAATTCAAGATACCGTTTTACTACTAATAGATGGCAGTGCTGTTCTTACTATGAATAAACAGACTAGTTCTTACATGAGTCAATTCCTTATTAATATGGTCAGGCTCATGGCACAGCGTAGTATTTCTACAAATACACAAATAGACTATAGCCGTATTACTTCCTTAAGAAAACGCGTTGCTATTTTTCTCTTAAATCATTATAACGAGACAAAGCAGCCACTCTTTACCGTTTCCTTAAGCCGCAGTGAAATGGCCAATTACTTAAGTGTTACCAGACCTGCGCTTTCAAAAGTACTTGCAGAACTAAAAAAAGAAAATATCATTGATTACTACAAGGATTCATTTAAAATAGAAGACCTTGAAAAGTTAATGGCACAATAAAGGAGGCCTTATGCGTAAAATTATATATTTGACAGTGGGCTGTATAGCATTGGCCTTAGGTCTAGTAGGAACTATTTTACCTATACTGCCAACTACCCCATTCTTGTTGCTCACATCTTTCTGCTTTGCAAAAGGTTCAACAAGATTTCATAACTGGTTTACACAAACCAAAATTTACAAAAATCATTTAGAGAGTTTCGTTACACATCGTAGCATGACTTTAAAAACAAAAATTTGTTTATTAGCCTTTGCTTCAACAATGTTACTCTTTCCACTGATTTTCGTAGATATTCTCTGGGTTAAAGTGCTCATTATATGCTTATATATCACAAAATATTATTACTTTATCTTTCGTATTAAAACGATCTAGTACATCTCTTATACAAAATTTATCAAAGTAATAATTACATCCAAATGCACAAACAACCAAACTATCAGAAAAATCATATACATAAGGAGCTAGAAAACTATGTTTAATTCAAGACTTGTTAAGCTCGTCCCCCAAAGTATGCGCTTCATAGTGCAAACTGTTTTATTCCAATGGGTAGGGCTAATTTTTAATATTATTGCAACCTTTGCTACTGCCTTCTTAATAGAAGGTTTATTTTTTGGCCAATTAACAAATACTTCACTATTTATAGGCTTTGGCCTTATCTTCCTTGCCATCGCCGTTCGCTTTATAGCAAATATTAAGGCAACACGTATGTCTTATCTGGCAAGTAGCGAAGTAAAAGATAAACTACGTTCACTCATTTACAACAAACTTTTAGATTTAGGTCTTCATTATAATGAAGAAGTTTCAACCTCTAAAGTTGTACAAATGGCCAGTGAAGGTGTTGAGCAAATTGAAATTTATTTTGGGCGCTATCTGCCACAGCTTTTCTATAGCTTACTCGCACCAATTACTTTATTCATTGTTTTATCTTTCTTAAACATTAAAGTTGCTTTCATACTTCTCGTATGTGTGCCACTTATTCCAATGTCTATCATTGCCGTTAATAAGTTTGCCAAAAAGCTCTTTAGTAAATACTGGGCTTCTTATACAGGGCTTGGTGACCACTTCTTAGATAACCTAGGTGGTCTTACAACACTTAAAGTTTATGAAGCTGATGAATATTACAACGAACAAATGAATACTGATGCAGAGCATTTTAGAAAAATCACAATGAAAGTTCTTACTATGCAGCTTAACTCCATTACACTTATGGACCTTATTGCCTATGGCGGGGCTGCACTTGGTATTATTTGTGCACTAATTGCCTTTAAAAATGGTAACCTCACTTTAAGTGAAACAGTTGTTTTCTTACTTTTAACAAGTGAATTCTTCATTCCACTTCGCTTACTTGGCTCTTTCTTCCATGTAGCTATGAATGGAATGGCTGCTGCAAAAAATATTTTTGCACTTATTGATTTACCACCTAGAGATACAACGCTTGAATCAAAACCATTCAAAAATGGAGATATTGAAATCTCTCACTTAAACTTTAGCTATGATGAAACACGTCAAATCTTAAAAGATGTTTCACTTACAATTAAAGAAAACAATTTTGTAGCAATCGTAGGTGAATCTGGATGTGGTAAATCTACACTTGTTTCTTTATTAATGGGCTTCAACAAACATTTTGATGGCGCCATGACAATTGGTGGTGTACCACTTAATATGATTAATGAAAAATCATTTATGGAAAATGTTTGTATCGTTAAACATCAAAATTACCTCTTCCAAGGTAGCATTCGTGACAACTTATTAATGGGCAAAAAAGATGCCACAGATGCCGAGTTGTTAGCTGTACTTAAAAAAGTTAACCTTTATGACTTCGTAATGTCAGAAGGCGGCCTTGACTTTATGCTCCTTGAAAATGCATCTAACCTTTCAGGCGGTCAAGCTCAAAGACTTGCCTTAGCGCGTAGCTTAGTCCATGATGCAAAACTTTATATCTTCGATGAAGCAACTTCTAATATTGATTCAGAAAGTGAAGCAATCATTTATGAGGTTATTAAAGAATTAGCGAAAACAAAAACGGTTATTTTAATTTCTCACCGTCTTGCTAATGTTACAGAATGTGATGAAATTTTTGTATTAGAAAAGGGTGTCCTCGTAGAACACGGTACGCATTCTGAGCTTTTAGCTCAAGATAATGTTTATACAAACTTATTTATGAGTCAGAAAAATCTAGAAGACATCTTTATGGGAGGTGAAATGTATGCCTAAACATAACACAGTAAACAACAATCCAAAAAGTAAAAGAAGTGGCTTTTCAGTCATGTGCAACTTACTTAAACTCGTTTCACCTTTTGCAGGCGTTATGATGATTACTATTTCAATGGGGGTACTTGGATTCTTAGCAGCTATCGGAATTACAGTTGTAGGTGCCATTGGTATCTTAAATCAATTAGACCTTCAAATACTGCCACTCTTCAATGAGTTAAAAGTAGTTTATATCACGCTCATTGTATTTGCAGTTATGCGTGGTATCCTCCGCTACCTAGAACAATCAAGTGGTCACTATATTGCTTTCAGATTACTTGCCTTCATGCGTGATAAAGTATTTAAAGCACTTAGAAAATTAGCACCTAGCAAACTTGATGAAAAAGATAATGGTCAACTTATTGCCCTTATCACATCAGATATTGAACTTTTAGAAGTATTTTATGCGCATACAATTGCACCAATTGCTATTGCTATTATCACTTGTATCATTATGTTGAGCATCATTGGTTATTATTCACTCCCAATGGCATGCGTGGCACTTGCAGCTTATATCACTATCGGATATATTATCCCTTACTACACGGCTAAAAGTTCTCGCGACTACGGCCGTGACTATCGTGAAAAAGTTGGCGACCTTAACCAATACTTCCTTGAATCACTTCGTGGGATGCGTGAAATTATCCTCTTTGATCAAGGTAAAACACGTCATGATAAAATTCAGGCCAAAAGTGCCCTTGCAGACAAAAGCGTTGAAAAAATCAAAGCTCACGAAGGTATTACAAAAGCTATTACAGAAACAGCTCTTCTTAGCTTTTCTGCCCTTATGCTCTTCGTAGGTATTATGCTTTGTCAAAATGGTAGCCTCAACTTCGATGGTTTCTTCGTTGCTTTAATCTGCCTCATGAGTTCATATGGACCAGTTGTAGCCCTTAGTAACTTATCAAATAACTTACTTCAGACACTTGCCAGCGGCGAACGTGTCCTTGGCTTACTAGAAGAAGTTCCTACTGTTTCAGAAGTTACAAATGGCAAAGAAGTTAAAACACCTAGCATTAAAGTGGACAACCTTTCATTTGCCTATAAAGATGTTCCAATCTTAAAAGACCTTTCTCTAGACTTTAAAAAAGGTCAAATCATTGGGATTTCAGGAAAAAGTGGTTGTGGTAAATCGACTTTACTCAAACTTATTATGCATTTCTATGAAGCACAAAACGGGAAAATTAGCATTGGTGGTACAAATGTTAATAACATTAATACCTCAAGCCTTCGTAAAAATATGGCTTACGTAACACAAGATACATACCTCTTCGATTCAACTCTAGAGGAAAATCTTCGTATTGCTAAACGTAATGCCACTATGGATGAGCTCATTGAAGCCTGTAAAAAGGCTAATCTCTACGACTTCATTCAAAGCTTACCAAACGGCTTCCAAACTAAAGTTGGAGAACTTGGTGATAGCCTTTCAGGCGGTGAACGCCAAAGACTTGGTATTGCTAGAGCTTTCTTACATGATAGTCCAATTATTCTCCTAGATGAGCCAACAAGTAACTTAGATAGCTTAAATGAAAGTATTATCTTAAATGCCTTAAAGGCTCATAGTAAAGACAAGACTATTATCATCGTAAGTCATAGACAATCAACAATGAGTATTGTAGACTATGTTTATCATATGGAAGAAGGGAGAGCTTCCTAAAAATGAGTCGTATTGAACAGGAAAAAAAAGTTGTTACTGCCATGATTGGCATCTACTGTCGCAAAAAGCATAAACATAAAAATGGCCTCTGTCTAGATTGTGAAGACTTAAATGCCTTTGCCCAAAAAAGACTCAGCCATTGCAGACATGGGGAAAATAAAACCTTCTGCAGCAATTGTAAAACTCATTGCTATGCGCCTAAATACAAAGAAAAGATTAAGCAGGTTATGCGTTTTAGCGGCCCTTGGATGCTTTTGTATCATCCAGTAATGGCGATTAAACATTTACTTGAAGACCATAAACAAAAGAAAATGTAAATGCGTCCTAAAAAAACAAATGCAATTGTAATATAATTTCTATCTATAAGTATTGATGAATAAAGGAGCTATAAAACTTCATCTCGGTTTTATAGCTCCTTTTACTATAAATGTTTCGCTACAAGTTCTTTTACTTCTTTGATAATCTGCTCTACTACTAGCATAATTTTTTCAGGTTGACTTTGGCTAGTCAGTAACACTTTTAAACTTACTTCAAAGTTTTGAGGCAAATATGTACAATGCTTCTCACATAAACTAATTAGCCTTTTTTCTCCAGGGTGCATCTGACGATTAAGTGCAAATAGGATATCAAAATAACTTGCTAAAAACTCTGTAATACGATGATTGATACTTACAATATCCCCGCGCTCTATAGCTTTTTTAATCTGTAAGTTATAAGAAGGTATTTTCCCCTCAAGTAGGGACAGGTTTTGAATAATGATGTTTTCTCTTAACTTTTCAGGATAAGGTATATTGTATTTTTCTTTCAATGCTTGGAGTCTCCCCTTTGCATCATAAAGGATTTTGCAAGTTTCTACATTATGCCAGATGCAAGTCGTATAGCCATTATGTGCCTGATTAAATTCTAGCACTGACTTTAAATCATTTTCTATTTCATCTATCTTTCTGTAAATGATTTCGATAACGATACCATTTTTAAGTACACAGTCATCTTCTTCTTCCCAATAAGCATTACCTATCTCCATATAATTACAATAGTTTTCTAAAATACGCTTTCTTTTTTCCATTGTCAAAGCTTCTTTTAGATACATATAAATGTCATAATCTGATTTTGCATCATTATTGCCTAAAGCACGTGACCCCCCTAATGCAATTCCCTCCACCTCTTCACATTTGCTAAATGCTTCAACTAAACCTTTAATATCTTCCATCTGTTATACCCCTCTTTACTAACAAATTTCATTTACTTTTCAGAATATATATCGAATATATATCGTAATAAATTATTTCATTATCAAAAAAAATATACTTATACAAAGCAAAAAAGTGTTACGAAACTAGTTAAATAGTTTCGCAGCACTTTCTTTGTAGATGTTCGTCTTACATCTTCTTGCTGATATCTATCATGATTACTTTATATTGACTAATATAGATTTCACATTTATGAAATTGGTTATTTATGATTTTGAGTGATGTGAAATCATTTTATAATAAACAGTTCGTTAATGCTGTAAGTATTCTTCTAAACACAAGTCTTGCTCTGTAATTGCCTGAGCTACTTCTTTGCCTACATATCGATAATGCCAAGGTTCATACGAAATCTCAGTTAACTCACTCTTATCTGACGGATACCGTAAGATAAAACCATACTTATAACTATTTGCTATAAGCCATTGCTGCTCTGGCGTCTGCTCTTGGGAAGCATCTAACATTTGATGGTCCATAGATACTATATCTACGGCTAATCCTAACTCATGTTCACTTGTACCTGGTATTGCGACCCACTGCGCCGCCTTCTCTCTAGCCTCTTCTTCAGAATAGCCTTGTGCCATATACTTACTAATCTCTGCATTAAAAAGCCCCATCTGCTCCTCATGAGAACGATAAGATGAGCAAATTAAAGGTGATAATCCATTGGCCCTTGCATCATCCATCATCTCTTGCAAATCTTCATAAATCCTACGATCTACTGACTGCCCATTTCTAAGTACAACTAAATCTACCTTATAGTTATCTGGTACTGTATTCTCTGCATTCACAAGCTGTAAATTCCAAGTAACCTTACGTGAATCGAAATATTCTCCTATATGATAGCCCCAACGATAACTTAGTGCAAAGGCTATGACTAAAATGCCACCTACCAAAGCACCTACTACTGCATCTGCTATGATTTGGCCTATTTCATTTTTCTCTTCATTTAAGCTAGGTCCCTTTTTTATTCGCTTAGGGCCCTTCGTATATATGACTTCATCCATCTTTTGTTCCCCTCCCTAAATATATATTGATTAAATATCTATTTAGAGTATGGGCATGATATAAAAATATTATTCCATTTATATGCCATTTATTGGCTTATTGGCTTTTATAATTAACTCTTCCCCATAACCTAATTCACCGAGCGTGCTTCTTGCCTCAGCTGCTCCTAACTTCTCTTGTAATTGGCCATTACTTGAGCCGAATTGCTCTTCTGCTCCCTTCATATCAATGGCATATACCAATATTACTACTTCAAGTTAAATTTTACCAATAATTTACTATAATTTTATTGTAATTTTCTACCATTTTATCAATTTATTTAATTATTCTTACACTTTATAATTAGATTATAGTTTCCATTTTTTACTAATGACTAATTTATAAGTGAGGTGTCTTGAATGACAAAAAAGCGTTTGATTCTATTGTTAGCATTTGTACTCATCTTTCCGACCACATTATGGGCAAAACCTAACTCGACATACGTATTAGGTACACTGCAAAATAGTCCCATGAAATTGATTTATAAAGATGTTTCTATTAATACTTATAAAGCTTATGACACAAATTATGTTGCTGTTGCTGATCTTAGAAAGCTTGGTTGCATCGTCACAAGTAGTAATAACTCCATCAATATTTCTGCACCACTGAAAAATTCTATTACTACTGCTTCTGCTATTTCTGTAAAACTTAGTGCTTTCACACTTTATGGCGGAAATGTCCAATTGGGTAATATGATGACACAAACCATTTCTTGTGATGGACGTACCTTTGTTCCATTAGCTGCACTTCGTCAATTTGGTACACTTTCTATCTCTGATAATACTTGTACCTTTATTCCAGGCGAAAAGCTTCCTCTTGTTGCTACTGAAAATAGACTTAAAAACTTCTCTAATGAAGCTCTTCAGGTATCTCTCTTAGATATCTATTGGCAAGATGAAGCTATACTCAAAGAAAGCAGCTATACCATAGGCGCTGGCGAAATTCTTGAACGTGCGCCACAAGTTTCTGATAAAAATACCTTATATATCGCAACAGTCATTCAAAGTGCCACAGGGCTAAGTATCAATTACACCAATTCTAGCTACATGGGCCAGCTTAATACACCACTACTTCAAGAATACTCTCGCAAAGAACAAGCTGCTCGTATCACAAATGATTATGGTGATCCTATTTCCCTAGAAAAAATAAATTGGGTTGAATCAACAATCAATAGTAAAAACTTAAGCAGTCCAACTAAATATCTTGTATGGACTAGACTTGATGAACAACGTACATATATCTTCGAAGGTAGCAAAAATAATTGGAAACTCATTAAATGCTTTATTTGTTCAACTGGTAGAGATTATACACCTACACCAACTGGAACATTTGCCCTTACATATAAGGTGCCTAGCTTCGGTCAAAATAAAGGTTACTGCTGTAAATATGCTTTTGGTTTCATAGGTACAAGTTACTTATATCATTCCATTATCTTTGATAAAACGGGTTCTTACCTCTTAGAAAACAAAGGTGTACTTGGCCAAAAAGCTTCTCAAGGTTGTATCCGTTTCTCTGTTGAACACGCTAAATGGTTTTATGATAATCTAATTTCCGGAACTACAGTTTATATCAGCTAATTTTAAAAGTCGTAAAATCAAATAACTTTTCATTAAAAAAATAAGGACACCCTAACGCATGAATAGAATGCGTTAGGGTGTCCTTATTTTCTATAATAAACTTTTTCAAATCCTTATTTTAGCTTTTACCTTTTGATTTGGTAAAAAG
Organism: Cellulosilyticum sp.; assembly: GCF_982396655.1. Lineage (NCBI taxonomy): Bacteria > Bacillati > Bacillota > Clostridia > Lachnospirales > Cellulosilyticaceae > Cellulosilyticum > Cellulosilyticum sp. The sequence continues at coordinate 26,223 of NZ_CEVXFV010000017.1, forward strand.
CCATTTGTATTAGATACTAATTTGACTTGTACTGGAATATAATCATCATCCTCCTCTATCACCTTTTGTAAAATTGTACTTACCGTTCCTTGAGTTTCTCCTTCGTCATCTTCACTTGTTACTGTAACCTCTTGGCCAACTTCAATTTGGCTGCCCTCCTCAACAGGTACTTCAAGTTCAACGATTAAAGAGTCTTCATTCGATAACTCGATAAGTGTATTACCATTTCCTGAAACTCTAGTTCCTGCTATACATTTTACCTTACTTACAATTTGATTATCCTTTAAGGCGATTAAAGTGTCTCCTTCAATATTATCTTTAACTAATCTTTTTTTCATATTAGCTAAATCTGTTTGTGCCTGTGCTAACTTAATCTGCGTTCCATTTAAATTATAAGCTACCTCCTGGTCACTTGCTTTAACATTTGTTTGTACTTCTTCTAATTGGGCTTCTAAAGTAGTTATTCTTAAGTCATTACTTGTTTTAAGGACTTCAATATTATTTTTTATAGAAGCCACTTCACCTTCCTTTAAGTTAACCTGCTGTTTAGCAGCTTCAACCTCCTTTTGTGAGGCCCCTCCCACCTCATAAACTTCCTTAGTCTTTATATAGTCTTCCTTTGCAATTTCTAAGGCTTCTTGAGCAGCTTCTAAACTTATATATAAATTACTAAGCTGAGGATCTGCATCATTCGCCTTATAATATTTTCTAAGTTCTAATTCCTTTTTGATAGCTTCTTCCTGTGCTTTATAAGTATTAATATAATTTTGAAGTCTTGCCACTTCGTTTTCTAAATTTTTTATGTTGGCTTTTGTGCTTTCTATGTTTTCCAGGTAGTCTCCATAAGAAAAGCGTAATAATACATCTCCTGCTTTAACCTTACTGCCTTCCTGCACATAAACCTCTTCTATAATGGCCGGGAACTCTAGAAATACTTGCTCCTGTTCTATCATTTTTACTCTGCCATCTACCTCTAATTCATCCGCCTCTTCCACCTGAGCCGTCTCTATTGGCATTTCTTGCGTTTCTTGCGTTTCCTCAATTTGCGTATTGGCTACCTCATTACTGCCCTCACTGCATCCTGTTAATCCCATCATGATTATAAGCATTGTACATGCAAATTTATTTCTCCTCACAATAATCTGCCCCCTTAATTTCACTTCCTATGCTTAATGTTTCTCCTACTATTCACGATCCTTTAATATCTCCACAAGAGAGACATCTTTGAGCTTTCTTCCTAAGAATATTCTTGTAAGCAAGTACACACCTATAATAATGCCTGTCATAATCAGGTATTCTTCCCATGCCATATAACACCTCATACCAGATTTCATAGTCGCATTAACTGCTGGAATGAGGTACTGCATCAATACTGTCCCTACTGGGAAAATAATAAGTATCGTTAATGCTACGAAATACTTAATACTTCCCAAATACATTGCCTCTATTTCTTTTTCCTTAAATCCAAATACCTTCATCAGCGATATGCTAAATGTGGCACGTTCTATGCAGTTCTTAACAAGTAAATACATCACGAGTATAAATATCACGATAGACATGACTAAAAACATACCTATAATGCCCAATGTATCATCTACCCAGCTTCTAGCTGTCTTTAGTACAGTTTGTTTTTCTACTGTACTTGAAAGCATAACAGAAGGGATTTCAACGGCTTCATCACTAAACAAGGTATTGTAATATGGTGCCTCTTTATCCTCTTCCTCTGAATTAGCATTGCCATCTGGGTCAAAAAATTCTTCCATAGCTTCTTTATTCATGAAAAAGTAAATACCATTTTTAAAAGATACTGTACCCGCTATAGTAAAGGCATAATCTTTATTATTTAAAGAATCGGTAAATACTACCTTGTCACCTACTTTATATCCATACTTTACAACAGCTGAATCTGAAATATAAACTTTATTAATATCATCCTCTAATTCATTCGCAAATTTAAAATATTTGCTATCCTCTTCCACTCCTTGCAGCACAACTGGTAAATCTGTTCCTGCCATAGAACAATAAATTGTAAAACTCTTCGTATAGCCAGTCTCTGTATTCGCAGGCTGCTTCTCTAATGGATTCTTTAAAACATACATGTAATTATATTGCATATCTTCTGTTACACTATCCGCATAATAAACTATACTGCTATATAAGCTTATCCCTAACATCATAATAATAATGGCTAAGCCTAATCCCATAATCATAATTAAGTTATTTCTTTTATCTTTTAACACCTGTCTAAGTTGAAAGCGCTGCATAAATTTTATATTTCCCATATCTATTGTGCTTACCTTATCAGCCTTTCTTTCTTTTCTTAACAATTTAAGTGGCTCTTTACTCAGATTCTTAGATAACACAAATAAATTAATTACAACTACCATGAAGATTGGCATTCCAATGCCATAAATCATTAAAGGCATAGGATATGTTGTGGCAATCTCCATATGAGAATAATTAGGCATAATACAGCTTTGCGTCATATATATTCCTAAAAAAGTTCCTATAACCGCCCCAATACTAACAACGATTACAGGTAATTTAATATAATGCTTCACTAACTCCTTTTTCCTATATCCCATCGCATAAAGGGTTCCTATGACTACACTATCTTTTTCAATAGAATGCATAGCAAATATAGATAGGATATACGCAATTAGAATAGCTAATAAAACACCTGCTACTAAGGCAATCATATAAAATGATTGATGGCTATCTACAAAATCCCTTACCCGCGTATTCGTCTTTGCTTCTTGAAATGCTGATAAGTTATTAAATTCATAATCTAGCTCATCATCAATGAAATCTAATATTTCCTTATGCATCTGTGCTATGCCCGCCGTTAATTCTATTCCACCTTGCTCTAGTGAGCCTATTCCTGTCATTATATTATTAGGTAAACTAGCACCCATCTGTTGATGCATACTCATAATCCCATTGGTAAGTTGCTGACTGCCTTCTTCCATTTCACTAAATCCTGTATTAATGTATTTCTTTACATCTTTAATATCTTTAATTCTTTCTTTTATATAAGTATCTGTAATTTTACTTTCATCTACTTTCATATCTAGCAAATATTTTTTTAAATCTTTCTCTCGGCTTTCATCATTTAATATGTATGTATAGTTATATTTGACTTCTGTCCCTTTTATTTTTTGAGCACATATCTTCTCAAATGTCTCCGCACCCACAAGGCCTAAACCAAACTTTTCATCTGTTCCTACGTCTGATATTTCAGCTACACGATGACAATAGTCTGCAACGGTTCCAATACCTACAACCTTATATTGCTGCTCTCCAATTGTTATGGCATCCCCTACTGCAAAGCCATTATCTGCTGCATATAATTTTTCTAATACAATTTCATCTTGCGTGGGATTTCCCTTACCCTCTTCAATATTGACCTGATTAATATATTCTCTATCCTTAAAAATACGTACCTTTGTTTCCTTTTGAGCCGGTAAATCTATATAAAATGTAGCTTCTGTTCGTACGCCCATGTCAGATAGTTCTTTATCTTGTTCTTTCGTAAGAGGAACATAAACGCTAAACTCGCCATCCTCTACATGATTAATTGCCCAATACTTTTGAATGGTTCCCTCTACTGCAAAAGTTGTATTGCCATATCCCACAACAACTGCCATGCTTAGCACTACTATGGCTAATATGGCTAAATAACGAAATAAATTATGTTTCAAATCTCTTAAAATACGTTTTTGTAACATAATTTCTCCTTCCTCTATATCCATTTTAACCCTTGTCTTTACCAAGTTAATTCTTCGGCTTCAACAAGGGTCTCATTTCTATAATCCTTAGCAATCTTTCCATCTCTTATATGTAACACATGATGTGCCATATACTTAATCGCTTCATTATGCGTTACAATACACATTGTAGTGCCATATAATCTGTTTACCTTCTGTAATAACACTAACATTTCCTTAGAGGTTTTATAATCTAACGCACCAGTCGGTTCGTCACAAAGTAATACCCTAGGATTCTTAATCAATGCCCTCGCAATAGCGCATCTTTGTTGTTGCCCACCAGAAAGTTGCGAAGGAAATTTATTTTGATGTTCTGTTAAACCTACCATCTCTAATAATTCATCTACATTAAGGGGATCTTTTGCTAAATATTCACAAACAAGTATGTTTTCTTTAACTGTTAAGTCTGGTACCAGATTATAAAATTGAAATATAAATGCTAGATACTTTCTCCTATATTCTATTAATTCCTTAGACTTCATGCCTGAAATCGTTACACCATCTACTACAATTGTGCCTTTATCAACTTGATCTAATCCACCTATTATATTTAAAAAAGTGGATTTACCTGAGCCACTAGGGCCCAGGATAACGCAAATCTCACCCTTTTCAATTTCTACACTTATATCATCTACAACCTTCGTTGTGATACTTCCATTACTATAACTTTTTTCTAAGTTTTTAACCTCTAAATAGCTCATATATGGCCTCCACTTACTTCGTCATTCTTATTTACAACACACCACTTTCAGTTTCCAATAAATCGCCTGAATCATAAGGAATTTCAATCATTGCAAATTGTAGTGCTTCACTTTTTTTCATATACTGTATGACTTCAGATACCTCTAAGATGTCCTTTGCCCAATGTATTCCTTGCTTAGGTTTCTTATTTAATATGCTTTTTACAACAAGGGCTGCCACTTCTCCGCAGACAATATTACTATCTTGTAAGTTTACAATACATCGGTAACGCTTCTTCTCTTGTTGCTTTTCACCATAAAATTCATAAAGAAGTGCTGACCATTTCTCCATATGTTCTCGATATTGATTCATGCAATTCTCTGTATAATTTACTTGTTCTAATGCTATCTCTAAATCTGGCAACGCATTAAACCAATGCATTTCCTTAATTCCTAGCCTTTCTGCCACATCTATCATTTCTTTGCTTAAATAGCTTTTAATATATACTGGTTCCAAAAAACCTGGTAATTGGATTTTTTCTTCACTTTCCATATCTTCCTGTAGCAACTTGCCTTGGCTATAATAAATTCCTTTATATCCTGAATCCGATAGTGAATTTAAAATAATATCTTCAAGTGCTGCACTAGAATAAGGTTGCCTTCCACCTTGGAAACAATAAACCTCTTCGATTTGATCTAAATACTTCCCCTCTACTAGCTTAGGCAATATCCCAGATAAACCTGGGACATAGCCTGTTGCTACGACATATCTACCTTCTGGCATTACTTTTATCCTTACTTCTTGCTCCGTTAACAATATATCTGAAGCATCTACATAAATAGCTCCTGCCTTATAAGCTGCTACAGCTACCTTTTCTTTGATTTTATAAGAAGGCCCTGCACAATTTAAGACAACATCACAACCTTTACAAAATTGGTTAAGGCTTTCTTCCTCAAAAATATCTGTCTTAATATATTTAAAGTCATCTAAAGCTTTAATGTCTTCCGTAGGTTCTTTGCGCTGCCCACCTCTTACTTTAAAAAATCTTGCTAAATACTTACAAGCAGCTTTACCTACTACCCCGCTACTTCCTAAAACACCTACAGTTGGCTTCATCTTACTCTCCCTTCGCTGCTTTCACTTTTTCTACAACTACCTCAACGATGGTATTTACATGAGGTGAAGCCATGCAAGTTAAATGTTTTCCTTCAACACTTACTTTAGTAATTTCTCCCTTAACAGCTAATTCCGCTGTATAGTACATTTTTTCAGGAACCAAGCTAAATATGTCATCATTCTCTGTACAATAAAAAGCTGTAGCATTACCTTCATAAGCTTGTGGCTTATAATCAATAAAGCTTCTTACGCTTTTCTTAAATATTTGATAGAGCTGATTGAACTCTTTTAATTCAAAAGCTGTAGGATGTGTACTAGCATTTGGCATCGCCCTATAAATACTAGCGATACGCTGTGTTTGATCTTTTTCAAATATGCTATATTGCATTGCCTCGTCGCCTAATTTTTCTTTAACTCTCTGTAAGAATTCACTTTGCTCAATAAACTTATCTTTTACTGCCTTATGCTCTTTCATAATTTCATCTATAATTTGATTATCTACATCATAGCCAGCTTTATGTAAGTCCGCACCTAAGATAGTTGCAAAACCTTTTTCTAAAGCAATTTCATTTGAAATTTGTGTCAACCAGCGTTTCGTATCAATCATAATAAGTTCAATATTATCTATGCCTATATTTTTTAGATTTCTAGCCGTTTCTAATGCAATATTTCCCCCAAAACAATGACCAATAAAAATATACTTTTTATTGCCAAAGGCTTTTAAATGATTTGCACACCTTACACCTAATTGCTCAATTAACTCTTGCTCTGCACACTTTAAATAAATCTCATCATATTTACAGCTAAATCCTACAATCTTATTTGACACCCTTGCTTTGATTTGCTCTACCAATTCATTGTAAATAGATAAGGTACCTGTACCATCTGAGAATAATACAATTGTAGGCTCTTCATGTCCTTCTGCAATAACAGAAAATACATCTAGCTTTTCTGTTTCCTTTTGACTACTCTCAAGGGCTTTAGCAAATAACTCAATGGTGCTATTTTGCATAAGTATACGCATTAAAGTATTCCATTCCATTGCCTGTGCTTCTTTAACCTCTTCCTTGATTCTTCCAATAACTTGTGCCAGGAGTAAAGAGTCTCCTCCTATTTCAAAAAATGCTTCATTTCTATTAATAACACGTTTTACATTTAAAACCTCTCGCCAGATTTTTTCTATTTGCTGTTCCAGTTCACCCTGCGGTGCTTCTATTAAGACATTGTTTTCCTTATGTACATTTAAATGCTTTCTCAATGCTTTTGTATCTACTTTTCCATTGGCTGTAAGTGGGAACTGATTTAAAATTTCAATACTTACTGGCATCATATAATCTTGAACATTGTCTTTTAAATATTTAAAAACATCACCATCTGTCAAGCCTACTTTTTCTTCATTAAAGCGGCTAATGAAAATTCTTTGATATGAGCAAGCTAAGAAATTATCTTCTGCAGGATATTTAAATAATATTTCTGTCTGAGCACGCTCGAAGTTTCTATACCAATGTGGTAATTCAAAGAAAATATTATCACCTCTCTCATCTGTTGCATCAATTCTATAAAGAAATCCCATAGATGTTAATAATGAATTTAATTCCTTTACTGCGTCGATGATGATTAAATATCCCTTTGCTGTAGCAATTGACTTTAATACCTGCATTGCATCATAACCATTTACTGACATATGCAGTACATTGGCACATAAGATAATATCTATTGAAGACTCTTTAATACCTTGCATCTTAAAGTCTTCATTAATATCAAATACTTGATATTTCATCCAAGGATATTTAGCATACTTCTCTCTTGCCTTATTAAGAAAGAATGCTGATACATCTGTGAAATAATATTCAATATTTTTACCTTTTAGATGGGGTAAAATATCATCTGTCGTACCACCTGTTCCTGCTCCTACTTCCATAATGCGTACCGTATGATTAGGATGCTCTTTTAATAGCTCATCAACTGCCATCACAATTGCCTCAACGGCTAAGTTATTAAGACACCTTGAGAAAATATTATTATGATATACACCGAAGGCTAACTCTGTTTTACCTTCAGGGAATAAAATCTCTTGTGGTTCTTTATTTCCTACTAATACCTCATGAATATTTTCAGCAGATGCATTAAAGTAATTCATTGATATTTGACTTTCTAACTCCTCTGCTTCATTACTGAGTAGAAGTTCTCTTAGTGCATTGATTTGTGCCTTTGTTCCCACCTTGCAGCACTTATACGAAATATCTGATGTGCTCTCGCTTACCTTTTGAATAAAGCCTTCTTCACTTAAAGCTGTAAGCCACCTTTTAACAAGCTTATGATATTCAACTCTTGCTTCAATCTTTGTTAAGATTTCTTGATAGGTATTTATTTGTCCCTCTTGAGTAAAAATACCTTTCTCACAGAAGAAATCCATTATCTCTACTAGCGCAAAATCACTGGCATAACTCATATACTTTTTAAACTTCTCACCATTAACATGTGCTGTATATTCTTCTGCACATCTCGTTAATTTTTCTTCTAGTTGACTCTTCTCTTCTGTGTAATCCAATTTGGATTCATATGCCGGCACTACAAAAGCATGTAATTGTTTTTCTTTTTCCTCTAAAGTATCAGCAATCACTATCGCCGAATCAACTGCCGTACAATTCTTAAGTACATTTTCAATTTCACCTAATTCAATGCGGTGTCCTCTAATTTTAACTTGACTATCTTCACGTCCTAAAAATTCTATTTCGCCATTTTCAAGATAACGCCCTAAATCTCCTGTTTCATAAAGCCTCTCTTGCAAAATAGCATTTGTCATAAATTTACTTTTAGTTAACTCCTCATCATTAAAGTAACCATTTGCAAGTCCCTCTCCAGCAATATAGATATCCCCTACTGTGCCATTTGGGCATTGTTCTTTATTACTATTTAAAATATAAAATCTCTGATTAGCTAGAGGCACACCATAGGGTACACTAACTTTTTCCTCATCTGCCTTGGTGATGAAATGATAAATAGACCAAATAGCCGCTTCTGTTGCTCCACCGAGACTTACTAGCGTTGCTTTAGGTAATAAACTATTTAAATCTTTGACCAGTGAAATAGGAATCCAATCTCCTGATAATAAAACCTTCTGAAGTTTTAAGCCTTCTGAGTTTTTCATTAAATAAGGCATGATAAGCTGCATATAAGCTGGTACAGAGTTCCATACCGTTATACCCTTTTCTAATAATAGTGAAACTAAATACTCTGGGTCTTTCATCTTATCAGAATCAGGAAGTACCAATGTGCCACCCGCTAGAAATACACCAAATATATCATAAACAGATAAATCAAAGGCTGGATTTGCAATACCTAGTGCCTTATCTTCTTCTGTAATCTCAAACTTCTCATTAATATCCACTAATGTGTTATATACAGCGCCATGGCTCATTACAACACCCTTAGGTTTGCCTGTACTACCTGATGTATAAATAATATAAGCTGGCTTAGTGGTATCTGTTTCCATACTTATTTTTTGCTCTTTTTTTGATACCTTTTCTACTTCACCTACTATGATTTCAGTAAGGCAACTATCTTTCCAGTCTTCTAACGAGGTCTCTGTCACAATGCCATATCGCGCACCTAACTCTTTAGCAATTGCATGTTTTTGTACCTTAGGTCTATTGTAATCAATAGGCACATAATAACCACCAGCTAAAAGTATCCCTAAGATTCCACTAATTTGAGCAAGACCTTTTTTCTCACTTATAATGACTGCCTCCCCTTTTTGAAGACCTTTTTCCAGCAATAACTTCGTATAAGCAAAGGCATATTGGGCTAAGGTTTCATAAGTATAACTTGTATCATCACATATAAGTGCCACCTGATTTCCGCGTTTTTTAACGCTTGTTAAGAAACCTTCTACAATATTGGCTTTATTAATTTCTACCTTGGTTGCATTAACTCTATCTCTTAAACCTTGTGTTGCTTCTGGTAATGTTACAACAGTCTTTTGCTGCCATGTCTCCTTATCATTAGCTACTTTATTTAATGCTGATCTAAAAGCCTCAAACATTTCATCTACCACATGTGGTTTAAATACACTCTCCCTTACATCCCAGCAAATTTCTAATTGCTCTCCAGATTGCCCTACCTGACAATCTATGAATACCTGAGGTGTTCTGCTTTTTTTGTAGGTTATTTGAATGAGGTCATCACTATAACCATCTAAACCTATAGTACTTGTATAAACAAAAGGTATGACAACATTTTTTCCTTCTTCTCTTCCTATCTCACGTAACACATCTATCCCTGTATAAGTTGTATGCTCCAAATCTTCCCACAGATTTTCCTGGATAGTAAGTGCCCTTTGTAAAAATGTTTTATCCCTCTTGGTTTGCACCCCGAGAATATTTACATTGGTAAAGTCCCCAATAATATCATAAATTTGCTTATGAATATTAGGGCGTTTCATAATCGTAACACTTAAACAATACTCTTGTTTCTTAGCCCATAACCCTATAACCTCTGCATATATTGCTAAAATTAACGAAGACATTGTAAGGCCATATTCACTCGCTATATGATGCATAGCATGCCACTGTTCCTTCTCCAGTAGTAGTTGCCTATGGGTAAACATTGGCTTTTTCTCTTCCATAGCACTTATCGTTGGCAATGATGGAGGCCCCGGTAACGTTTTAACCTTTTCTAACCAGTATGCTTTGTCTTCTCTTCGCTTTTGTACATAGGCGGTTTCATATTTTTTATTTTCATTATATAAACACACATCACGATAAGTAATTTCTAAAGGTTCTAATGCCTCATCAGGTTTAAAGTAATAATGCATAACTTCTTTTAATAAAATAGATACACTTATTGAGTCTGCAATAAGCATATCTAATGAACAATGCATAATGCTATACAAACTCCCCTGTGTTATTCTAATTTCAAATAATGGCCACGTTTCTGTATCATAAATTTTGTTTTCTAACGCTGCCCTGTTTTTTAATACACAAGCTTCAAATTCCTGCTGTGTCAATTCTCTTACGTCATCTACTACTATTTCCACGCCTTTTGCTTTATCAATTACCTTTTGATAGCCATTAGGTAATATTTTAGCGCGTAACATATCGTGCCTTTGAATAACTTGCTCCCAAGCATGATTCATAGCCCCTATATCTAACTTTTCCATTTGTAATTCCACATAAATATGACAATCTGTTCCGCCATATTCATAGGCATCTGTTAACCCTACTAAAAATGAGGATTGAATCCCATTTAATAAAAATGGTTCATAACGATGGGCACAATCTGGAATCACTTCTTTACTCTCAATAGCTTTTAATGTCTTAATAATAGCCTCTTTATTTTCTTTTAATTCATTTTTTAAAGCCTCATTCATAATGCCTATAGGACTACTAAAACGTAATTTTTCTCCCTCTGTCCATAAAAATACGCCTAACTGTTGGTATTTTCTTAGCATTTCTTTGATATCCATTATTTTCTCCTTTTCTCTTATAATTCACCTAATATCATATCTTCCTGTATTTGCTTTTCTTCTTGCCCTTGCCCTAAATATGCTGCTATTTTTTCAATAGTATTGTGTTCATAAATGTGCTTCATATTAATGTGATAACCCTGTTGTTCTATAATATCTTTGATTTGTATCGCTTTGAGAGAATCTCCTCCTAACTCAAAGAAGGTTTGTGTAATACCTATCTCGCTTTGTCCCAATACCTCTCTCCAGATATTTAATACAAATTTTTGAAGTGGTGTTTCTGGCTTTTTCATCTGAACCTGATGCTCACAAATAGTTGCAAATAACTTTGCCTTATCTATCTTGCCATTGTAATTAAGCGGAAAGTGGCTCATCTGAACAATTTGCTGTGGTACCATATAATGTGGTAATTGCTCATATAAAAATGTTGACAGCCTTCCTATATCAATGTCTTCATTCGTTTCAATAAACATACATAAACCATGTCGCATCTCGTTAGGCTGAACAATAACTCTTTCTACGCCTCTATACTTAAGTGCTACCCCTTCAATCTCACTAATTTCTATACGATAACCACTAATTTTCACTTGCTTATCTATGCGTCCCACAATCTCTATATAGCCATCCTCATGCAACTTGCCATAGTCTCCTGTCTTATAAAGCCTTTTAAATACCTTGTGATTGATAAAAGCAGCTTCTGTTTTTGCTATATCATTTACATACCCCTTTGCCAAAGATACACCGCCAATGTAGATTTCTCCTTTTGTATTAAAATGACAAAGCTTTTGCTGTGCATCTAACACATACATAGACTGATTAGGTAATGGATAGCCATAAGGTATGGCCTTCCAATGACTTTCAACCGTTGTAATAGGATAATATATAGACCATATCCCTGCTTCCGTTGCGCCTCCTAAACTTATAAGATTCAAGTTTGTAAAATAACTTTTAAGTTTATCTGGCAAATTAATAGGAATGAAATCACCACTTAATAACATGAGCCTTAAATCTATATTTTTGTACCCTTCTGAAAGAACCTTCGTTAACAGCTCTGCTATGGATGGTACCGAATTCCATACTGTAATCTTATTTTCTATTAATATCCTCTTAATATCTTGTGTATCTTTTATATCTTCTACTAATACTACTTCTGCACCCACTTGAAATGCACCAAATAAATCATATACGGATAAATCAAAGCTTAAAGATGATAGTCCTATAAATACATCTTTTTTCGTAACCTTAAATTTTTGATTTACCCCTAAAATAGTATTCCATGCAGCAACATGTGATATTTCTACCCCTTTAGGTTCACCTGTACTCCCTGATGTAAAAATAATATAAGCCAAATCCTCTTCTTCTATATTTGCCCAAATATCTTTTATCTCTTTTAAACTTCCTATCTCACCCTTAAAGGGTGTTAGTAATATGCTACACTCACTTTTTTGCATCATAATCCTTTTTCTTTCTTCCGGAAAATCATATGCAATAGGAACATACACTGCCCCAGCCTTTAAAATACCTAATATATTGGCAATGGTACTGATGCATTTCTCCGTACTTACACCTACCTTACAGCCTTGCCCTATGCCTTTTTCTGCTAGCTCATATGCCACCTCATTGGCTAATACATTTAGTTGTTTATAAGTTACAGACTGCCTTTTGTCTGTAAGTGCCTTCTCATTAGGATACTTTGCTACAGCCTCTTTAAAAAATGCCAGTAAGTTTCTTTCCTTTTTGTGATTATAATATTCATTATCAGTACTTGTGTTGAAATATTCCCAGGTTGCATACTCTTTATCACTTAACTGAAATATTTCATCCACCTTTTCTGTACTATTCCCCACTAATTCAATTAGACTTTTCATTTGTTCAACCATTCTACGTATAACCTTTGCATCTAATCTATCTTCAATATAGTCCCAAGTTATTATCAAGTTGCCATTGCTTTCTTCTACCTGACAATCTAATAAAACTTGTGGTGTACGACTAATGCTAAAGACCAACTCTCCAAGCCCTTCTAATTCTTTAAACAGGTCTTCCTTAAATAACATACTTGTAAATACAATTGGCATTACAGCTAAGCCTTCCATTTGCTGACTTCTAGCAATTTCTTTTATGACCTCTACACCTTCAAAACTACTATGCTTATAAGCCTCCATAAAAACATACATCAACTGTTTTGCTGCTTTCCAAAACTCAAGAGCCCTATCTTCTTCATAAACAGGTATTAATATAGATGTTGTAAAATCTCCAATTACATCTTCCATCTTATATTTCACTTTTTCCGTTAAGGTCATATTAATAGTAAAGTTCTTCTGCTCGCTCCAATGGCCTAAAACATGTGTATACGCACAAAGAACAGCTACGGTAGGTGATACACCATGTCTGGTAGCTTGATCTTTTACCTTCCCCCATAACTCTTTCTTGATAGTTACCATAACTCTTTTTACTGCATTATCACCTTGCATTCCATAAGCCTCTGGAAGTACTGGTGCTAAAGGAATTTCTTTAATTTTTTCTCTCCAATACGCCCTATCCTTGATATATCTTTTGCTTGTCAGTTTATATTCTCTCTTATCATTTACATAGCTTTCATATGACCTCGTAAACGTAGGTAATTGAGCTTGTTTGTTGTAATAATAAGCCAGAATATCCCTTATCATAACTAATAAACTATTCCCATCTGCTATTAATAAATCAAAGCTCATCAACAAATGTTTTTCTTCTTCATTTATTTTTATAAGCTTTATCTCAAATAAGGGCCACTTATCAGTTTTAAAGACTGTATTAAACATTTCTTGCCTACATTGCTGAAGCATTAAGCATTGTTCTTTTGTACTTTTATCCGAAATATCCTCTTTTAAAATACTATAATAAGGTACTTCCTGTAATATCTTTTGCTGCATCTCATTCATAATGATTGTACGTAGCATAGGATGTCTCTTTACTACATTATTAAAGGCTACTTCAAATCTTTCTGCATCTAGTTTTAAATTAAACTCATATAAAACCTGTGCTGACTTTCCCCCTAGTTCAAAGCTCTCATTTCGTCCTATGTAATATGCTTCTTGTATGCCTGAAAGTGGCATTATCCCTTGATGCCTCTCTATCATCCTATCCCCCCTAATAAGTAATCTAAAGTGGATAATGAACATCATTATCATTAATTTATATATTATTTTATTTTCTCAAAATTGTCAATATAATAAAAATAAGCGTCAGTTTTATACTGACGCTTCAGATTGTTGACAAATGAATTTTCCCAAAATAAACTCACAAATTAAGTGAGGATTATTCAAGAAAATCTATTAAAATAGGGGTAAAAAGAGCAGTTTAGGTCCATTTTTACCTCTGTTTTCTATTTCTAGACTAGTAAAATACTATGGAAAAGTTAATTGTCTACAGCCTGAAGCGTCAGTTTTATACTGACGCTTATTTTTAAATTTTAAATTTATTTACACGTTCTTTGTCACGTTCCATGAATCCATGAACTTTATCTTTAATTTCTAAGATTTCTTTACTACTGTTCATTAAGTTAATTGTTGCAGCTAATATTTCTTGTGATGCTGCTGTTAATTCTTCTGAACTTGCAGATGCTGTTGCTACTTGTGTTACAATTGTATTTTTTTGAACAAGTATTGCATTAAGATTTTTACTTGCTTCGTCAATCATAGGCGAAATCTCTTCTACTGCTGTTACAATATTGGTAAATGAATCTATTGTTGTATGTATATTCTCACTACCTGCTTCTAATTCATCTTTTAGTGTCATACTTGTACTTACCATAGACTCTGTTTTATTTAAAAGCTCATTAATTACAGTATTGATTTTTTCAGATGAATTTCTACTTTGTTCTGCTAACTTTCTAATTTCATCAGCAACTACAGAGAAGCCTTTACCTGCTTCACCTGCTCTTGCTGCTTCAATAGCTGCATTTAAAGCCAGTAAGTTAGTTTGCTCTGCAATAGAATTAATAAGTACTGTCATCTCATCAATTGTTTTCATACTTAATTTCATTTCATCAATTTCGCCTGCAAAGCTTTCAAACGATTTGTTTAAACTATTGATTGATTCTGAGAGACTATTCATATCATTACAGCTTATTTCTGCCTGTTTACTTACTTCTAATGACTTACTGTTAATCTGTAACATCTTATCACTATTTTCATTAAGGTTATCATCTAACTCAGATAAAATGTTGCTGATATTAGATAATTCATTCGCTTGTTCTTCACAACTTTGTGTTGAACTTTCGATTGAAACATTAATATTGCCAATCCCACTTCCAATATGATTAGTTGCTTGTGATAATGTATCGTATTGACCCATTGTCTCATCATATGAATTTTGTAAATCCGCAATCATTTTTCCTACAGATGCTTTTGTTTCTTGAAGTGCTAAATCAATGTTTGCAATTTCATCGATAACGCTATGTGTTTTTTCATTTATAGTGAAATCTCCTGAAGCCATTTGATTAACTTCTTCTTGTACAACTGTAAGTCTTCTAGATAATCTAGTTGCTACTACATAACTAAGTCCGATCATCCCTAGAATCATCAGCCCCATTGAAGCCATCATTCCAGTTTTAAATTCACTTAAACCAGAAAGCATATCTTCTAATTCCGTTGTGATTCCTACTGCCCAACCTGTTGTCTTAATCGGTGCGTATCCTAAGAATTTTTGTGCACCATTAAATAAATACTGACCTGTGCCATTTTCTCCTGCAATCATCTTTTCTGTAATAGCTGCTAGCTCTGTATACTTTGGATCTGTTTTAGCATCCTCAATACGATTTACCTTATCAATTACTTTTTGGATATCTCTATTGATAATATTTGTACCATCTTTATCAACTACATAGGCTGTCCCTGTATTTCCAAAGCCAATACTATTTGTAATATTTGAAAATTCCTCTGCATCCTTGGAGAAGAATAAGATTTGTGTTACTTTCTCATCTTGCTTAATTGGTACAGTAATTGAGATTTGTAATCCCCCATCTGCTTTACTTACAAATGGTGCTGTTAAAAAGCTTTCTCCATTAAGTCCAGCTTTAAAGTACTCTCTATCTGAAACATCTACAATCTCACCATTGATTGTTACACAATTCCCTTGTAAATCAATTAATGCAGCTTTTTTATAGCCTTGTTTTTCTACTACATCTCTTAAATAATTTAATTTTTCTTCTTGAGGCATTTGTGAATCTCGTAATATAGGCGCCTCAGCTACCATTTCAATATTTTTGATTTCTAAGTCTATAATTTTACTTATATTATTACCTACTTCTAAAGCAAAGTTAGATAGTAATAACCCTGAATTTCTTATAAGGGCTTTCTCCGCTAATTTTATTCCGCCACCTAAGCTGACTGCTGCAAATATTAAAATAATACTCACATACTTAATAATCAGCTGTTTTCTTATGCTTAATTTCCTCATATGTCCTCCCTGACTGTCTAGTCCAATTTTATGTTTTCTTTTAGCGCTCATATTGCCCTTCAATATATCGGCTATTTTCCTTTTTTTATCCAGTTATTTTTACTTGTACATTTTCACCATATTTTTCTTGAATTCTTCAATATATATTAATTATTTTTTTACTACCCACCATGTAGTTTCTACATTTCATACATTATTTTTATACAACTTAATACAATTATACTCATTTTTCATTATGCTTATTGACAAATTTATAAATTTTTGTGATAATTCTATTAAATATTTAGCAATTAATTCTTCTTAAATATACCCATGCGCAATGTCTATGTTTAATTTGAAGTAATCAAATAATACTGAGGGGTGTTTTCAATATGAAAAATAATCATTTTGCAAGAAAAATTAATAGGTTTTCTCAAAAATTAATGTTTGCTGCTTTAGCTACTACTGTCGTAGCTTCACCTGTTTTATATGCTAATACAGCAGACTACTCTGTAAGTTATGCTTCATCAACAAATGTTACTTCTTCTGTTGCTATCACTTCTAGCGAAGGCTTTTTAGAATCAGTTGCTGTTACTTGGAATATGGTTGCAGATGCAACTGGCTACAATGTTTACTACAAATCAGCTAATGCTTCTGATAGCACTTATAAACAATTAGACACTGAGCTTATTAGACAATACTCATCTTATATGAGAGCCGATGTACTCGGACTTCCAGAAGGCGACTATATTATTAAAGTTGTTCCTATTATTAATGGCAGTGAAGCAGTAGCTAAACAAGCTATTACATCAGCAGTTAATGTAACTGCTCATACTAGAGAAGGTTTCGCATTCTCACCTAACTCACCAATGGGTACAGGTTCTGGTGGTTATAATGATGATGGTAGCATTCCTGCTAATGCACAAATTATTTATATCTCAGCTGATACAGTAAATACTGTACAACTTGATGTTGTTACAAGCTCAAAAGGTTCTACTACAACATGTACAGGTCTTACAGATATCTTGGCAAAACGTCAAAAAGGCTATGATAAATCTCCACTTATTATCCGTATGATCGGAACAATTAAGAGCTCTGATATTTCAGGACTTAATAGCAACGGATATATTCAAATCAAAGGTTCTTATAATACAACTTTTGAAGGTGTAGGTGAAGATGCTACAATTAATGGTTGGGGACTTCTTGTAAGGGATTCGCATAATGTAGAAATTAGAAATCTAGGTGTTATGCTCTTCCCAGATGATGGTATTTCTCTTGATACAGATAATGAAAATATCTGGGTACATAATAATGACATCTTCTATGGTACAGCTGGTAGTGATAAAGACCAAGCAAAAGGGGATGGCTCTTGTGACGTAAAAGGATTCTCTAATTATGTAACAGTTTCTTATAACCACTTCTATGACTCAGGAAAATGTTCTCTTTGCGGTATGAGCGACTCTGAAGAATTCTTTGTAACTTACCATCACAACTGGTATGACCACTCAGATTCTAGACATCCTCGTATCCGTGTAGGTACTATACATATTTACAACAACTATTTCGATGGCAACTCTAAATATGGCGTTGGTATTACAAAAGGCGGCTCTGCTTTTGTAGAAGCTAACTACTTTAGAAATTGTAAATACCCAATGCTCATCTCACTTCAAGGTAGCGATATTGCAGATGGTAACCAAGGTACTTTCTCTGGCGAAGCTGGCGGTATGATTAAAGCTTACAACAACTATATCGAAGGTGCTAAACGCCTTGTATACCAAACACAAGATAGCAAAGAATTTGATGCTTATCTTGCAACCTCTAGATATGAAGCTGTACCAAGTTCATATCAATCAGCAAGCGGTGGCAATAAATACAATAACTTCGATACAAGTTCATCAATGTACAACTATACGCCAGATGATCCTGCAAGTGTAGAATACATGGTAACAACTTATGCAGGACGTACTAATGGTGGAGACTTCTCTTGGTCATTTACTTCAGATGATGATACAGACTACAGTGTAAATGAAGCACTTATGTCAGCTATTAAAAGCTATGAATCAGACCTTGTTTCTATTGGTGGAAATTCTGTAGAAACATCTCCTTCAGAACCTGATAATGGCGGCTCTGATAACAATGGCGGTTCTGATAATAATGGCGGCTCTGATAATGACGGCGGAGTAACAACTGGTACACAAGTTCAAAACTTTACAGCTGATGGCACAAATAGTAGTTTCTTCACTATAAATGGTAATCTTTCTACAAGCAAAGGTACTGTTAATTACAATGGATTAGATTTATCAACTTGCTTAAAGATTGAATCTTCTACAAGTATTCAATTCACTGCTGCTGAAGATGCAACTTTAACTTTAGTCTTTAACTCTAACTTTAACAAAGACATTAAAATTGATGGTGTCAATTATACAGCTACTAACGGTATCCTAACAGTAGACCTAAGTGCTGGTTACCATATCATTACTAAAGCAGATTCAGCAAATCTATATTACATTGCTTTAAACTAGTTTTTTCATAACTTTATTATATAAAAAAGGCTACTGCACCTGCGTGCAGTAGCCTTTTTCTCTTTAATTTATCCTTAACTTATTTTTCTATTTTAATCATACGATATCCGATACCTATATGTGTCTGGATATACTTCCCTTTGTTTTCTGTTCCTTCTATTTTTTTTCTTAATGATGCCATATATACTCTAAGAGATGCCACATCACTTTCAATAGCATTAGCCCATACCTTATCTAATATAAATTGATGGGTTAGCACCTTTCCTACATTTTGAGCCAATAAGCATATTAGATTATATTCTATAGGCATTAAATGAACCTCTTTCCCATCTACTCTCACCTCAGCTGCTGCATAATCAATAGTTAAACTCCCATTTGTAAAACTATTTTCCTCATCAGCACCTCTCATTTCTAGATATTGAATTCGCCTTAAAGTAGACCTTAACCTTGCTAAGAGTTCTTCTACACTAAAAGGTTTTGTAAGGTAATCATCAGCCCCCGCATCTAATGCTAATATTTTATCTTTACTATCACTTCTAGCACTAATAACAATAATAGGCATCATAGACCATGTACGTATTTTTTTAATCACTTCTACTCCATCTATATCTGGCAAACCTAAATCCAACAATATAATATCTGGTTTATGCGTAACAGCTTGTAATATAGCAATTGCACCATTTTCTGCTGTAATATATTTATAATTTTGAGTTTCTAATGTGGTTGTAATCAAACTACGGATAGGTTTGTCATCTTCCACAACTAATATATTCGGTTTTCCATTTATCATTTAATATGAACCTCCTCCGCTTTTAAGGTAAATCGAAAAATAGTACCTTTAGGTTTATTATCTAACACATAAATTTCACCACCATGCGCATTGACTATAGACTTGCATAGTGCAAGCCCTAAACCCATGCCTCTTCTGCCATCTGCCACTTGATTATTAACAGTATAAAACATATTAAATATCTCACGTTTCTGATCATCTACTATACCCTCGCCGCTATCTGCCACATCTATTTGAATAGTACGTCCTATTTTTCGTGTACTTATCTTGATTTGGGAGCCCCTTTCTGTATATTTAATGGCATTATCCAGTAAATTATTGATGACCTGTATAATAAGCTTAGCATCCATATTTGCCATGAGCATATCATCGTCTTCCTCTACTATAATCTCATGCCCTACACTGCGCCTATCCACATATTTTAAGCTTTCTGTAATCACATCATCAATAAGCTCTGGTTGCAGATTTAATTTCATAACACCATTTTCAATACGCGTTACTGACAATAAATTTTCAACTAAATTAATAAGCCAAATAGAATCATCGTAAATATCTTCATAGATGCGATTCTTTTGTTCCTGCGATATTTTATCTTCATTATTCATTAGCATACCTGCATTGCCAGAAATACTTGTAAGTGGGGTCCTTAAGTCATGGGAAATTGACCGCAATAAATTAGCACGTAGCTGTTCTTGCTCTAACTTAATGGCTACTTTCCTTTCTCTATAAATTAACTCTCCCTTCTCGAAAGCAAGTGCTCCTTCATTTAACATGGCACACATAATACCTTCTTCAAAAGCTGGAATCTTGCCCTTCTTCATCTCAATCCCTACTACACCAAATACTTTTTCTCCATTACGTATACTAAGATATAAATATTTAGAACCTGGCAATGTAGTTGTTGTAGCACCTGCATGCTTATTATTTTTATAAGTCCACTGTGCTACTGCTAACTCTTCCTTTGGCAACCTATCTTTAGCCTCTGGCGCCACTTTGTAGACTAATGGGATAGGATGCTCCTCTGGACTTCCTATGTAACAATAAATACTACGGTCTAACAGTTTTCCTAACTGATTAATCGTTGTTTCACCTATTTCTTTAAAATTATTAGCTTGCTGTAACTTTTGACTAGTTTCTAGTAATACCTCTGTACGATAAGCTTTTTTAGCTCCCTCTTTCGCAATTAATTTTACCTTTTGAGTTAATGTAGAACTTACAAAAGCTGTAATAAGCATCACTACGAAGGTGATAATATAACCAGTGTCATCTACTGAAAATGTGTAAATCGGTGCTGTGAAGAAAAAGTTAAAAGCACACACACTAATTATGCTAAAAATAATACTAGTTCCCCTATATCTAGTAAGCATCGATGTCATTAATACACCTAAAATATAAATCAATATCAGATTTGCTTCTTTAAAATTATATCTGGCAAATAAACTGCATATGATGGTCGCAACTACTAGATTAGTTACTGCAATATAGCAGTCAGTTGTTATGCCCTCTCCTATAAATTTCAACTTTTTAGGTTTTACATATTTCTTATTAAAGGTATCTGGAATCAAAAAGATTTCTAGCTGTGGCACTAGCTTAGTTAAACGTTCCGAAAAGCTTTCCTTTACGCCAAAGATACTCCTTTTTGTATATGTCCTTCCTAAAACAATTTTCGTAACCTTTGCAATCTTAGCATACTCTGCAATCTGCTGTACAATGTCATCACCATAAGAAATAATAACCTTTGCACCTAATTGTTCAACTAGCCTTGTGTTCTCTTGAAGCCTTGCTAAATCTTCCTTACTCATATAACTATATTCAGACGTCTCTACATAAATAGCTGTAAAATGTCCATGGAACGCTTTTGCCATCCTAGCTGCCTGCCTAATTACCTTAGCATTAGACGGCGAAGACGATAAACACATCAAAATATGTTCCGAAGCCGCGCCCTCTCTTTCTACTCCCAGAGTTGCTACTTGCTCTTGATTGACCCAATCTGCCATGCGTCTTAAGGCAATTTCACGAAGAGCAACTAAGTTCTGCATCGTAAAAAAGTTTTCTACTGCTTTTCCCACTCTATCCTGTCTATAGACTTTACCTTGTTTTAAACGTTCTATAAGTTCTTGGGGTTCAAGGTCTACCATTTCTATTTGCGTTGCCTTATCAAATACAAAATCTGGGATACGCTCTCTTACCGTTATGCCTGTAATGCCCGCTATCACATCATTTAAACTTTCAATATGCTGTACATTTACAGTGGTCCATACATCAATCCCTGCATTTAGTAATTCGTTAATATCTTCATAACGCTTTTCATGGCGACTCCCTTTAGCATTAGTATGAGCTAATTCATCTACTAAAATCACTTCAGGCATTCTCTCTAAAGCTACATCTATATCAAACTCTTTGACTGCAATATTATTTTCATTAATTATTTTAGGCTGAATGACTTCTAGTCCTTTTAATAACGCCATCGTCTCGGGCCTTGCATGAGGCTCTATATAACCTACGACTACATCGATGCCCTGCTCCTTAATCAAATGCCCAGACGACAACATGGCATAGGTTTTTCCTATGCCAGCTGCGTAACCAAAAAATATTTTAAATCTCCCTTTTTTACTTCTTGCTTGGTCATCTTCAATTTGCTTTAAAATAATATCTGGATTTCTATACAATTCTTCCACTATATATTCTCCCTTTAATTATTTTTAAAATCTTATTTATAAACTTTCTCTATATAAACAAATAAATTAACCCTCTTACATATTGATAATTTCCATTATTCTATCACTTATTATTTTAAAATACCATCCAACGCTAAATTTACTTCAAGTACATTTACAACCTCTTCTCCAAATATACCAAATAACTTATGATCAGTATATTTATCAATGATTTTCTGTACTTCTTCTTCACTCATACCTCTACTTTTCGCAATCCTTGGAATTTGATAATCAGCTGCATTTACACTGATTTGAGGGTCTAATCCACTTCCTGAAACTGTTACGAGATCAACAGGTACCTCCTCTGACTTTGCATCTGGATTGGCTGCTTGAATTTTACTAACCCTTTCTGCTATTAAATCACCATATGCTTCACTAGCTGGTGTTAAGTTAGAAGGACCTGCATAATATAGAAGATTTTCATCTTCTTCAAGTGAAATAGGATTTGAAATCATTACCCTCCCCCATAAATACTGATTACCTGTAAATTCTTGTGCTAATAGTTCACTACCATATCGCACGCCATCTACTTCTATGATGCTCCCATTTGCCTTATCTTTAAAGCAAACTTGTGAAATTCCCGTTACAATGAGAGGGTAAATCACACCACATAGTAAACTAAAGATAAAAAAGATTAGAATCGTTTTTAGTAAAACGGATTTAATAAATTTCATTATAAAGGCCTCCCCACTATACTAACCCAATAGCGACAATAAACATATCAATTAATTTTACAAAGATAAATGGTGTAATAATGCCACCTAAACCATAAACTACAAGGTTCCATGATAAAAGTTTTCCTGATGATACTTCACGGTATTTCACACCTTTTAATGCCAATGGTATTAAAGCTACGATAATCAACGCATTGTAAATAATCGCTGAGAATACTGCACTTTCTGCACTATGCAAATGCATGATATTAAGTGCATTAAGTTCTGGAAATATTGCCATAAATAATGCTGGAATAATGGCAAAGTATTTTGCAAGGTCATTGGCAATACTAAATGTTGTAAGGCTACCTCTTGTCATAAGAAGCTGTTTACCTATTCTTACGATATCAATAAGTTTGGTTGGTGAAGAATCTAAATCTACCATATTTCCTGCTTCTTTAGCTGCTTGTGTCCCCGTGTTCATAGCTACTGCCACATCCGCTTGGGCTAAAGCTGGCGCATCATTGGTGCCATCACCTGTCATAGCAACTAAATGCCCTTGTGCTTGGAAATCACGTATCATTTGAAGTTTGCCTTCTGGTGTTGCTTCTGCTAAAAAGTCATCTACACCCGCTTCTGCTGCAATAGCCGCTGCTGTAAGTGGATTATCTCCAGTAATCATGATTGTCTTAATTCCCATACGTCTAAGGTCTTCAAATTTTTCTTTAACGCCTACTTTAATAATATCTTTAAGATAAATAACACCTAATATTTCATGATTCTTTGAAACAACTAGAGGTGTCCCACCTTTATTTGCAATGTTTGTCACAACACTTTCACATTCTTTGCTATAAGTTCCACCTGCTTGCATAATATATTTTTTCATAGCATCCGCTGCACCTTTACGAATTTCACCCTCTTTTGAGTCTACACCACTCATTCTTGTGTTGGCTGTAAAAGGTACAAATTTAATATCTAACTCTTTTAAATTGCGTTCACGAATACCGAACTTCTCTTTAGCTAAAACAACGACACTTCTTCCTTCTGGTGTTTCATCTGCTAATGAAGCAAGTTGCGCTGCATCTGCAAGTTCTTTTACGCTGTGTCCATCTACTGCAATAAATTCTGCTGCTTGACGATTTCCTAAAGTGATTGTACCCGTCTTATCAAGCATTAAGATATCTACATCACCAGCTGCCTCAATGGCTCTACCACTCATAGCTAATACATTTGCTGCATTTAATCTGCTCATTCCAGCGATTCCAATAGCTGAAAGGAGTGCCCCTATTGTGGTAGGTGCTAAACATACAAGTAAAGCAATTAATGATGTAATAGAGGTAGGATTACTCATATCAAACTGTTTAGATAAAAATTCACTATATGCATATAAAGAAACGGTTACTAAGATAAAGATAATGGTTAAAGCAATTAAGAAGATTTGTAGTGCAATTTCATTAGGGGTCTTCTTTCTAGAAGAACCTTCTACCATGGCAATCATTTTATCTAGGAAACTTTCACCCGCTTCACTTGTAACCTCTACTATAATCCAGTCAGATGTAACTAATGTTCCACCTGTTACAGCACTTCTATCACCACCGGCTTCTCTAATAACAGGGGCTGATTCACCTGTTATAGCACTTTCATCTACAGAAGCTGCCCCTTCGATTACTTCGCCATCAGCAGGTATTTGATCCCCTGCTTCTATTATCACAACATCACCTTTTTTTAATGTTGAAGATGCAACGATATCGTAGACACTTCTATCTTTTTTATCAACTAATTTCTTAGCTTCTACATCTTTCTTAGAAGCCCTTAGGGTATCTGCCTGTGCTTTACCGCGTCCTTCTGCTATAGCTTCTGCAAAATTTGCAAAAAGTACAGTGAACCATAAAACAATGGCAATACCAGCTATATAAACTGATGGTGCATCCTTAATCCCAAATAACGATAAGACATATAGACCAGTTGTAATAATGGCACAAACATAAACTAAAAACATAACCGCATTACTAATTTGAACTTTAGGTGATAACTTTAAGAATGAATCTTTTAGTGCACGCTTTATCATTTTATTATTCATTATTTATTCCCCCTAACCTATCATTTGTAGATGTTCTGCAATTGGTCCAAGTGCTAAAGCTGGGAAGAAGCTTAATGCACCAATAAGTAACACTACAAATATGAGTAAACCAATAAACATAGCATTTGATGTAGAAAGTGTTCCTGCTGTTGTCGCAATCTTTTTCTTGCCTACTAAACTACCTGCCATTGCTAATGTGGCAATCATCGGTACAAAACGAACCACCAACATACAAAGTGCTATTAAAATATTGAGGAATAATGTATCTGCTCCGAATCCCGCAAATGCTGACCCATTATTACCTGATGCAGAAGCAAAAGCATATAAGATTTCTGAAAGGCCATGTGCCCCTGAATTATTTAAACTATTTACGACATTAGGTATAGTTACTGCGATACCGCTACCTATTAAATTGGCTACTGGTGTTGCAAGACACATGATTACTGCCATTTTCATTTCAAAAGGCTCTATTTTCTTTTCTAGGTATTCAGGTGTTCGCCCTACCATTAGCCCTGCTATAAATACGGTAAGTACTGCAAAGCCTATCATGCCATAAAGTCCACAGCCTACACCACCAAATACCACTTCACCTAACATCATTAGTAACATTAAAATCATGCCGCCAAGTGGTGTATATGAATCGTGCATAGAGTTTACAGAACCATTAGATGCTGCCGTTGTAAATGCCGCCCATGTAACAGAAGAAGCTATACCGAATCTCGATTCTTTGCCTTCCATATTACCGCCTGCTTGCCCATCTGTATCTAATTCAACTGAATAATTATTTTCTAATTGTGGTGTTGCAGCCCTTTCACTCACAGCTACTCCTGTCATAGCTGCCACTAACATAATCAGCATGGCTAAAAATATTGCCTTACCTTGCTTCATATCCTTAATATTTCTACCAAATGTGAAACATAATGCTGCGGGTATTAGTAAAATAGATATCATTTCAAGTAAATTTGATAACGGTGTAGGATTTTCAAATGGATGTGCTGAGTTAACACCGAAGAATCCCCCGCCATTAGTCCCTAATTGTTTAATTGCAATCTGACTTGCTGCTGGTCCCATAGGTACCACTTCTTCTGTAATAACCGTGCCATCTTCTAAGATTACAGGTTCTACAAGTTGTACTGTTTCATAGGATTTTAAATTTTGTACAACACCTTGTGATACAAGTACAAGTGAAAGAACAAGTGATAAGGGGATTAAGACATATAAAACGACTCTAGTTAAATCTACCCAGAAGCTTCCAATCCCCTTTTCTCTAGCACGAAGAAATCCCCTAATCAAAGCAAAAAGTACACAAATGCCAACACTTGCTGATACGAAATTTTGTACCCCTAACCCTAACATCTGTGATAGATAAGATAACTGCATCTCACCACTATAAGCTTGCCAGTTCGTATTTGTAATGAAGCTTACTGCAGTATTAAAGGCTAAATGCCAGCTCATACCATCAACTTTCTCAGGATTTAAAGGTAGTACGCCTTGAAAAACAAGAATTAAAAATAATGCGACCAAGGACACAATGCTAAATACCCCTACACTCATTGCATACCTTTTCCAGTCCATATCCTCATTTTCATCCACATGTATAATCTTATAAATTAATCTTTCCACTGATCCTATGATTTTAGTTAAAAATGTTTTTTCTCCATTCATAACCTTTCCTATATATTTGCCCAAAGGCATTGCAAGTAATATTAAAATTACCAAGTATAATACATACTGTATAACATCACTCATTTTCTCCACCTCTTATTTATTATTTTTCCTTGATTTTAAGGCTTTTTTCTCTGTCCCTTGCATGCAATCTCCTTCATCATAGGCTACTGCACCTGTAGGATAAAAACTGCTATATAAATCTAAGTTGTGTCGCACAGGCATTCCATATCAGGTCCCCCCTCTTAATTTCTTTTACTCACCTAAAATAAACTTGAAGTATTATAGATTTCACATTTATAAATTTTAGTTATTCATAGTTTTTAGTTGGTTTCTCTATATCTTATCTGCGATTTATTTTATAGCATCTGAAATTAAAGTAGGATTAGAAAAATTTTATATCACATTAAATTTGCATTAAAATTAGAGGGCCTTTAACCCAAAAAGGAAAGGTTGCGAAACCACTGGGAGAATTCACCCCATTTAGTAGGACACATAATAATCAAAAAAATAGACACGGTCTTTTTTTACCGTGTCTACTAAAAAGGTAGCATTGTCAACTTTGTGATACCGCCTTCTTTTATTATTTATTCGTTTCTGCTAATGTTGCATCGGTTTGGGCTTTTTCGAAGCCTACGATGACATAGCCAATGATATCATTTTCTAGCAGTAGCGTTTCAAGCCCTAACCTTGCATGATATACCTTTTCTTGTCAGCCTCATTAAGTAAGTATTATTTATATAAGTCCATACCAAAACTAGTTTTTAGTGGTTCTCCTTCTTCTAGCTGATAACTTCTTATCCCCCTCTCATCTCGCATAGCATGATAAAATTTAAAATATTGTGTCATCTATTTTGCCCTTGATCATTTATAGGGCAGAAAAGTTTTTTAACCCTTCTACCCTATTTCAAATTTCTTATTCTATTTCAATTAGCACCTTAGGATACTATAAATTATTTTTTCATACTTACTTATTTACTTACTTATTTACTTATGTACTTATTTACTTACTTGCTATCCCCTTTATGCACCTGACCAGCAAAAATTTTGCTCTTTTCCTTTGGCAATTTATTTTTAGTCACTAAGTCATAAAAACCTGAGACAATATAACTTATAGTCATAACAATCATTATAGCTACCATTTCATCGCCGCCAAAATATTCTAGAGCTAAAGCAATAGAAGTAATCGGCAAGGAAGTTGCACCACAAAATACACCTACCATTCCTAAAGCTGCTGAAGATGCCAATGGCAATCTAATATATTTTGCTACAGCACTACCTAATGCTGCCCCTACGAAGAATGTTGGATTTCCGCGACCGCCTTGAAAGACTGAACCTAATGCAATGGCTGTAAAAATAATTTTCCAAATAGAATCCATAAGCGTAGCTGGCTTGTCAAAGGAATCTCTAATAAAGGTTTGGCCTAAACCATTGTAGTCATCTCCTACGATTAAAAATAAAGTAATCGTAATGACACCACCTATAAGTGCCTTTAAATAAGGACTTTTAGTTACTCTCTCATAAAGCTTACTACTATTATCAAGGGCTAAATTAAATAAAAATCCACCTATCCCAAAGATAATGCCTGCAAGTACTAGCTTTAAAATAAGTAAAATGGTTAAATCATCTAGTGCTAACTTAGGAAAGTCTATACTTTTACTGCCTATCCAAGTACTAATTTCATTGGATATAACCGTTGTTAAAAATGCTGGAATAAGTGCCTGATAATGAAATCTTCCTTTTAAAACAAGTTCCATTCCTAATATCGCACCTGCAAAGGGGACATCATAAATGACACCAAAAGCACTCCCTACGCCGCAGATTACTAACGTTCTTTGTTCATCATCATTAAGCTTAAGTTTCCTTGCAATCCAGTCCCCTAAGGTACCACCCATAGCAATTGCTGATCCTTCCTTACCTGCACTACCACCAAAGAAAGTGGTTACTAATGAGCCTATGAATACAACGAAAGTCATATAAAAAGGAATATCTTTTGCCGCAGATTGTACCTCTGACTTTAACAAGTTTTCTCCTGAATAGGCATTTCGCTTAGTGTGAACATACATATAAGTAATGGCTAGACCTGCTAAGGGCAAAAAGTATATCAAATACTCATTGGCTTTACGGTATTTGTTAGCTGCCGTTAAAATTATATTATAGGCACCTACTACAAGCCCTATAGGAATTGCCATCGCAATGCTTAAGATTACCCACCTTAAAATTTCTTTTATTAATTTATAATAGTCATTCTTGCTTTCTGCCATCTTTATACCCCTTATCCTTCTGACACTTTTATAAAGCATATTGTTTGCTTATATCAAAAAAATAATTCTTGAGCGATAGCTTTTAGCAGTTTTACATACTATATTTCATTATAAAGTGGGACACCACCGAAGTTTCCTTGGTTATACATCTTCTCAATGTTTTGAGCTTCCCTTGGTTTCATATTAGAAAATCTATTGACTTTACTTCCTTCCTCTTCAACAAATTCTACTGCATATTCTTGGTCTGGTCTAAAAATTGTATTTGATAATAAATTAGTGGAATGAGAGACTAAAAATATTTGAGCCGCCTGAGATTGATGCATAAAGTATTTTATAAGAAGCTTCTCTAATTCATTGTGAAAAGCACTGCTAAATTCATCAATAATTAGCATACCGCCATTTTCTATTACTTTAAAAATGGCTGGTAATATACTTAATAATTTTCTATTACCTAGCGATTCCATAAAGAAAGGAATTTGCGTATTCATTCCTTGTCTTCTAAAAAATAATGTCTTTTCACTCTCATCATATAATCCCATGAAACTTTCTTTACGCTTTTCTTGGTACTCGATTTTATATTTAAAATTATACTCTTTAAGAAACATATTAATTTGCTCTGTCCCATACTCATCCAAATACTGCTTAAGCCCTATATTATTATCATCATTAGCACGTATATTCTCTGCATCTAAGTAAATAGAATTTCTAAGATACCTGAACCAAGCCTCTAGCAGTGGATACTCCTGAAATCCTGTGTTAAAATAAATGGTTCTTAAGGCCAATGTTTCTTTATCTTGCTTAAAGTGTTTCACATGGGTAATAAGAGACCTGGTTGTTTCACCTATTCTTTCTAATAGCATTTCTTCATTAACTAATAGTTTTTCACTTAACATGCGGTTTTTAGTATCATATTCTATTTGATATACAATTTGACTCCCTTTTATCTTAAAAGCATAGTTTAAATTCATCGTATCACGCTTACTAAATAAACATTTATAAGCACCTAGATTAATTCTCCTTTCTCTAAATAGCAAATCCAGCAGAACACTTAAAGCCAAAATAGCATTACTCTTTCCAGCTGCATTTCCTCCAACGAATATTGCCCCCTTCAATACGCCATCATCTGTTACATTAATATTTCTTAGTATTTTATAGTTTGTACTCTCAAAATCAAACACTGTCTTATGCTTAAATGATTTAAAATTCTCTATTTCTAATTTCGTTAACATCCTATTCTGCTCACTTCCTAATATAAATCCCACTCAGACTTATCCATCTAAGTCCTTGCCTGTGATGACACTAAATTTAAGTGCAAAAAAATTACACTTACAAATTTTTCAAGTGTAATTTTTTTACATCTTACTCTATCCTTTGTCCTACAAGCCTTCTAGTTCTACCTTTAATCTTTCAATAAGATCATCAGCCGTTGCACCTAAACCTTTTTTCGTAAGTTGCACAATAGCTGCTTCTATAGAAGGTAGTTTAAAGCTTGTTTGATAAAGCTGTACCTTATTTAAAATGTCGACTGGTATTCCAATCTCTACCTTTTCTACTTTTTGACTAACGACTTCTTTCTTTTCTACTTCTTCTACTTTCTTCTTTTCATACCATGCTGGTAAAGCAATACAGCGCCCAGCACTGGTCTCTACGAACACTAATCTTGGTTTATTTCCTTTGTCCAATCTAATATTACGTTCAATCACCTGTGATAACGATTGAATTGGATCTTTTGCAGCACTCGGTGCCACTAGTTTTCTTTCTTGCGCCAACCTTGCTAAATCTTTAGATTTCAGAGGTTTCTTATGTTCAGCCAAAAGCTGAGCTGCTGCCTGTTGTATTGTAATTGTCTTGTCCATCATATTGCCTCTTATCTTCCGTTATAAATCCTAGGATATTTATAGCTCATTTCTCTGTAAAAAGCCTATTTTTCTATTATAAAAGATGTTTCATCACTTAATCAATACCAATAATCCCATTTTTATACTATTCCTAAATACTTTGCATCCTCCTCCATCTTCTTCCATCATTTATCCTATTTTTACCATCACACTTCAATCATCACTTCATCAACTTGCGATTATTATTAATCATATATAATCACCTTTCATTACAATTTCATCACCTAGTGATTATTTAGTGATTATTTAGTGATGATGTCATGATTGTGGTTTTTGAGCATTTTTTTACCCACTTTCGGCCCCCAATAAACCTTTTTTACTCAATCCATTGATAACACTAGCTTAATCACCACCCATTTCCAATATTTTACTGATGATTAAACAGCACCAAGGCATAAAAACAGCAGATGCTTTACTATTCTAGAGCTCCTATATAGCTTCTATTAGTTAGTATAAGCATCTGCTATTGGATTTATTTAAAGTCGTTAGAAATATGGTTTTGGCCGCCAAATATAGCCATTTTAGAGGCATTTACAACTCCGCAGAACTAGATCGCGCCTAAAAATCAGTGTTTTTAAGCATCTAGTAAGCTGTATTTACACTTAAATCTCATATCTATAATTTAGAAGCCCATTTCAGCAAGCCAAGAAGTAAGCTTTTCTTTACGTGATTTTTTCATCACCAAAGTGATGATATTTCCCAAGTTTCATCTCATCTACAAGGTACTCATCTAGCATAAAAAGTACCCTTTTTGCACGAGATACAACCTTGGCATCATGCGTGAAAACTGCAAGAGTTTTGCATTGTTCATTCACTCGTCTTAAAATTTCCAGGATTTCCAAAGTGGTTTTCGAATTTAAGGCACCAGTTGGTTCATCACTAAAAATGATGTCGGGCTCATTTATAATTGCACAGCAGATACCGGCACGTTGAAGTTGCCTACCAGATACTTCCGTAATATCTCGGTCAGCTAGATTGGAAATGTCAATTTGTTTCATTAGCGAGATAGCGTGTCTAATAATTTCGCCTCTATTCTTGAGACGTGCTTCATATCTATTCCGCCATTATCTTAAAATATGCGCCTAAAAATCCTATGCCCTTAAAGTTGCAATCTCTTCTATATCCTTTGCTCTAATCATTTTTAAGAAAAGAGAAGTACTCAAAACTGCCATTTCTTGTTTTTTATTTTCCACTTCTATCCACAACTTATCCCCAACTTCTTTATTCAGGGCATTTTTGCTGGTATTAAGGTAGGATAAGGCTATCTCATTTTTACTTTTTGGAGTCCTTCCAGCCATGTAATCTAGGGAAAAAATGGAAAAATCACCACTCTCAATATTGATACGCTCCCACACCCCATCATTTCCTAGTACTTTATACTTGTAAGTGACCAATAGCACATACTTATCCACAGATGTATTTTTAGATACAATTTCCTAAATCTCCCTAACTATAAATTATTTATGTTTAGCATTTCTAAACTTTGCTGTGATTTGACCTGTGGATTATTTTGTGTAAAACTCTCAATTTCTCCTTGAAGCAACGGATGAAATAATAATAAAATGAGGTGCCTCGAAATTATTTATCGTGCACCTCATTTTTATCCTTATTATTTTTTTCAGCTTCTACTGCTCTAACATACCCGCGCGGCAACTGTCGCCTGGTTTTTCACCAAATATATCTGCTCTTCTCTTTTTATTAAGGTAGTTTAGGACACGCATTTTAAAACGCCCTAATTCCTCAACATTATAAAAAGCAAGAAGATCCCCTGCTAAGAAAACGCTATCCATTAGAAGGTATCTAAGGTCTTTGAAATTTTCTTCGTCTTCTGCACTTACTTCTAAGTTGCTGCAAGCTTCCATAAGTTTTTCAAACTGCTCTTTAGTATCTTGTAATCTTATTTTAATAAGTGGTGGGGCATCATTTTGAAAATCCTCATTTACGAGAGCTTCAATCCATGCTGCATAATCATTATTTATATCTACATATTGCTCATAAATTTCTATTAAGTTCATGACTTACCTCTTTCTAATGTCCTATTAAATTCTATTTTGTATCACCCTGCTTATCATAACATATGCAGAACGCCAAGTTAATGTCATCTTACTTCAATTAATCTTCTACTTGAAGTCAAAACTTGAAGTCCAAATCTAGTCGCCTATTTTCTCTAGTTCTTCTAAAATAATGCAGCTTTTAATCGTATTATTTCTTACGGCCTCTAAACATTCTTTGTAATCCATCCATATCACACCTTGGATTTCTTCTTTTTGCACCTTAATTGCTTCTATATCCAAATTATTTCTCTTCATACGATAGACACGGCTGATACGATTGTCATTAAAAGTTTTGCCATGAAAAATATTTGTATGATGCGCTCTTAAAGTCCAGCGGTATTCTAATTCTTCAGGAGTCGCTTCTATTCCTAATTCTTCTTTCAACTCACGCAATGCCGATTCAATGTAGTCCGAACCGGCTGGGATATGCCCTGCTGATGAGATATCTAGACAGCCAGGAAAAGAATCCTTATTTTCACTACGTTTTTGAAGTAATATATCTAATCCACCTTTTTCATTATCTCTCACAATCCACACATGAGCAGTCCTATGTAAATCACCATCCTCATGCACTTTACTGCGCGCCTTCACCATACCTGTTGGTTGCCCATTTTCATCTACAATATCCAACATTTCCATTCGTAGCCCCTCCTATTGCTTGTTGCTCTATAATTTAGTCTTCAATCAAATCTATAGAAAAATCAACTAAAACCTTGAAATATACATGTACGTAAATTGTTTTCTCTCAATGATTTCACATACCTAAAAATCATGCATAACTAAATTTTATAAATATGAAATCTATATATACTTTCACAAATGCTTTTTACTATTATATCATCTCTTATCATAGTTAGTTCTTAACTATTATTTTCTTTCATATTCATAAATCTGCCTAGGGGTTTCTGTAATATACATTTCCTTGAGTTCAAACTCTGCTTCTTTTTGAGCTTCAAAGGTTATTTTAGAAAAGCATTCTTTCTTTTCTGCCTTTCCTGTTAAAAACATTACCGTTGGTCCATCTGCCCCGCCTATTATGCCTATACTGGCACTGCATGTACTTTCTGGTTCATAAGCAGATTTTTTTCTAGGCTTCTTACTATAATTTATACTACTATCAATATTTAATCTCTCGCCCATTTTAAGAGGTGGTGTGATTTCATAAGTTGCTGAAGTTACATAGCACTGTAGATCCTCCATTTGCCAACTGTCCTCTTCCCCTCTCTCAAAAGATAATACATATTTTTCTTTCGTAACAGGATGTTCCATTTCAAATTCATAAGTAGGCTTATCACTGGATAATTTAAATTTCTTTTCTAAGTGATAATGCCTTTCTACTTCGCGTGTCTCAAACTTTAAGTTTTTTATCACATCGCCTCTCTTAATTCTTTTAAACTTTTGAAAGCCTTCTGCTGCCTTCGGATAAGGGATACAACACCTTTCTACGCCAAAATGTATTTCATCTTTTAGAATTTCTCTATATGCCTTCTTAAATTTCTTATACATCCCCTCATCATCCTGTATAGAAGAACATAAACTGGCGCTCGAACTATATCCCTTTTCTACCTTCACCCCATTAATCCATATCTTAGACAGTTTTATTGACTGATAAGGATGCACTTCCTCTATCTCTCCTCGCTGTGCCTCATCTGAAAAATCTACTGCTTCATATTTTTTAATGTAAGCCTTAAATACCTCATCCCCTATTGGCGTAATAATGTCAAAGACGATGCCCTTCTTAAAGCGATATACATACGGGATATAATGTTTTTGCCCCAAATACTCAAATTCCCAATTAATTTTTTGCTTACTTTTACATTCCTCCACTTGCTTTCTACTTTTTTCTTTTGTGTACCATAATGAGCTATCATAATAAATTTTCACCTTTTGTCCCCCTTATTATTTATTCTCATGCAAAAATATTTTTCCTGTCATTTGCTTATTAAGTTTATATCTTTTTAAATTTATTATATAGGCAAAAGAACTTTACCGCACATAAATTTAAATCAAAATAAAAATAGAGCCATAAAAATGGCCCTACTTCACAACATCTCTTTCTCTTATGTGCCGCAGTATGTTTTATAGCAACCGCCTTTAAGCACTGGTACTTCTGTGTACTGATCATATAAATTTGTATAATCATATGGTTTTTTAAGTACCTCTAGAAGTTTTGCTAATACACTATAATCCTGCCTTTTAGTTGCCGCTTCTAGTGCTTCCTCTACAAGGTGGTTACGTGGAATCACCTTCGGATTATGAGCTGCCATTAGCTTCTTTACTTCTTCTTTGGATACTTTTTGACGTTCTAATCTTTCCTGCCATAAGGCATACCACTTTTTAAAGCCTTCTTCTTTAAAGAACGCCATAGTTTCTAAATTTCCTAATGTTAAATTTCTAAAGGTATTCGTATAGTCGGGATGATATCTTTTCATAAGTTCCATAAGATGAATAACAAGTTCTTCATCTTTTTCTTCTTCTGTAAATACCCCTAGCTTCTTATACATTCCTTCAAACCAATAGGCTCTATATTGCTTTGTAAAATTAGATACCGCATCTTGTGCCAACCTAACCGCCTCATCCTGTTTTTCATGTAACAGTGGCAGCAATGTTTCTGCAAACCTTGCAAGATTCCACCCCGCTATAGGCGGCTGATTTTCATAGGCATAGCGCCCCTGTTCATCAATAGAGCTAAATACCGTTTTGGGATCATACGTATCCATGAAGGCACATGGACCATAATCAATTGTCTCGCCGCTTATTGCCATATTATCTGTGTTCATCACGCCATGAATGAAACCTACTAACTGCCATTTTGCAATTAGTTTTGCTTGGCGTGTCACCACTTCCTTTAATAAATACAAATAAGGGTTTTCTGCTGTTTTTCCTTCTTTAAAATGTCTTTTCAAAGTATAATCTGCCAATGCTTTAAGAGTTTCTAAATCCCCCCATTTGGCTGCATATTGGAAGGTGCCAACACGTATATGACTCTTTGCAATACGTGTTAAAATGGCACCATCTAATATGTCTTCTCGCCTAATCTTCTCACCCGTTTTAACTACCGCTAAGCTTCTAGTCGTTGGAATACCTAATGCATACATGCCCTCACTAATAATGTATTCTCTAAGCATAGGCCCTAAAGCTGCCTTGCCATCTCCTCTTCTTGAATAAGGCGTTCTTCCTGAGCCTTTTAACTGAATATCATATCTTTCTCCATCTTTTCCTATATATTCACCTAAAAGTACCGCCCGTCCATCACCCAACATTGTAAAATAACCAAATTGATGGCCTGCATACGCCTGAGCAATCGACTCCCCTATTACCTCGTTACCTGCAAGAATCTGCATACCTTCCTCGCTTTGCAAAAATGCTAAGTTAAGTCCCAACTGCTCTGCTAGTGGCGTATTAAATATAACTAATTCAGGATTTGGCACCTGACTCGGTGCTTGTTTTGAAAATAAGTTTTCTGGAAGCATCATATAGGTATGTTCTAGTTTTAGGTCTTGTTTTGTCATGTTGTCCCTTTCATTCTGCTCCTTTTATTTGCATTATAAATGCTTTCTCTAATTAGTTTTAGCTTAAGACTATTTATTATGCCTGTATAAATTAAACATCACACTCAATAATGTGCTTACTTTACTGATTAATTACATTGCCATCATAATATATAACCGTATCTTTTCCTTCAAATCCTTCTAGGTTAGACCAATCGCTATTTGTTAAACGTGCTTGTATATTTAAGCTACCTTGACCTTGTCTTAATTCTAAGTCTCTTGCAAATGTAATTTCTATATAATCACCTTTGCTATCACTTCCAAATTCTCCTTTTGTACCACTTGTTAAATCAACATACCATGGGGCTACATTAAGCTGTGCACTGCTGCAATCACACCAGAATTTCATCTCTTTTGCATCTACTTTTTCAAAATAATAACGAATAGCCACTTTAGATACATCTATAACTGCATCGCCTGTTGCATTGACTGTATAAGTTTGGCCAACGCCATTGCCATTTGCCTGAGTTTTAACTTGTACATCTAACCCTGGATTTTCCGTTATTTCTCCACCTTCTTCTCCAGAGTTGCCACCTTGATTTCCTCCTTCTCCACTGCCTGTGTTACCGCTCTGGTTGCCGCCTTGATTTCCTTCACCAGTATTGCCACTCTGGTTGCCACCTTGATTTTCTCCACCAGTATTACCGCCTTCTGAGCTTGCATCTGATACTAAATTAAGTCTAGATAAAGCATGTACTAAGGCTGAATTCCAGTAAATATCCACTTCATTTGTAGAGTAACTTTCCTGATCATCAAGATAACATTTAGCTGGCGCTGCATCTTTTAAAAATATTTTTGCACGATTATCTTCAAGTTGTGAATTCACACCACCAGCAATCATGCCTGGTGCTACTCCTCTAACCATAGATGGTCTATGATGTAAGTTTTTAGGAGTAACCGTACCATATCCAGTTACAAAAGATGTTGCTAATGCATTTTTACCAAAGCAATAGTTAACATGTTCTTTTGCATAATCAATATATTCCTCATTTGGAGCAATTGTATGAGCTGCTTGCATAATGATTGCATCATTAAGAATGCTCATATTACTTCCCCAATAGAAATTAGTTCCATTAGCTGTACCATATGCATCATTCTTAGTTGCAACTAATATATCATTCGCATCTCCTAAGATTTCTGATTTAATCTTTTCACAAATTGTACTATCTGCACCATTTGCTGCGAGGTATGCATCATTTCCGAAGCTTCCTACATTTTGCCAGTCATAGCCTGTTTCAATACCTTGTCCAGCAATCTGTTTGAATGCATCATTGTATTTGCTCTTACCTGTTGCTTTGAATAATGCTGCTGCTGCCCAGTATCTTTCATCCGTATCTTTTTTATCACCATATTCACCTGTTACAATGCCTGCTGGATTCGTAACGACCTGGCTTGGTTGTTGTACTAAATAATCCCATGCTTTTTCTGCTGCTGCTAAGCACTGGTTTGCAAAATTGCTATCTGTATCTTTGAATGCTTCATATCCCATCGCCATAACTGCTGCAAAATCTCCTGTTGCAGTTGTTGTGATAGGGCACACAATAAGTGGTGCTGTTTCTTCTTCTGGCATAACATATGAAGGGAAGTCCTTACACGTTACTTTGTGATATACGCCACCATTTGATTTATTTTGCATTTTGAAGAGCCATTCTAATTGACCTTTTACTTCATCTAAGATGTCTGGTGTACCATTTCCACTTTCAGGAATATTTGTATCATCCCCAAAAGCACTTGGATTTAAGTTATAAGCTGTTAATAAATCTCCTATTGTTTTACTAGTTGCTATAACATAACGGCCATAGTCACCTGCATCATGCCAGCCGCCAGAAACATCAATTTTTTCTGAAGTGCCATAAATAGTTGCCATAGTTGTATGACACTTATCATGATGTAAATTACCTGCATATTGTTCTGGAAGTACTTCTCCACATCTTTGTAAATAGAACATTCTTACTGCATCTCTTAAGACATCTTTATAGACATCATCACCAATTTTAAATGTGTAAGATTCACCTAGAGAATCTGTTTCAATTTTATATGTACCAGCTTCTTTTACTGATGAAAAATCTCCAATATATGTTGTTTCCTGTGCGCCAGCATTATAGCTCCCACCATCAATTGTTCCTGTATAAACTGTTTCCCCTGTAGATACTGAAACGACTTTGAAGTTTGTATCCTTTACATCTCCTCTAAATACAACACGTTTTGAATCATTTGGTAAGTAACCTACTTGGTTAAGAATAATGCTCTGTTCTTTAACTTCTTCTTCACCTTCATGTGAAATATTACTATCATCTATAAGATATACCCCAACATTATCAATAGTTACTGTATGTGCCCCTAAATCAGTGTCATTAACTTTTCCTAAGTTAAAGCAAAGTCTTGGTGCTTTATCTGTGTCATCTTTCATTGTAAATTCGCCGATAACTGTTTGTTTCGTTGAATTAGTATCCACTCTACCATCTATGTAGCCACGATAATCTCCACCATTTAATTGGATACGATAATCAACTTGTCTTGGAATAGATGAGCTAATATCAAATTTTAAAACATATTTACCGCCTTTATGAAGGGTGAAACCTTCATTATAAACTTGTAAGCTGTAGTTTACGTCACCTGTATTGGTAACAGTAGCCTCGGCTGCACCATTGACTAATTTTACTTCACCTTCCCCATTCTCACAGGTGAAATCTCCCCATCCATCATAGCCAATACTGAAGTCCCCATTAAAAAGTATATTTTCTTTTCCATTAATGACACTAGCATCTACTGTAGTTGCTTGTAAATTTATGACATTTGTATTCATTGTGCTGAAAATCATTCCAGCTAACGCAAGCATGGCAAAAGTTTTTCGCATCTTATACATCTCCCTTATTCATGTTGTTTTGATAATATTGTAACTTTTAGGTCCCACTGCTACAATGATATATCATGTCATATTACTGATAAATCCTGTTATTTAGGAGGTTTTCTTATGCATATTCAATATATTGGACACAACCATGTTCATGATATGGACTTTAAAATTTCTCGTCCAAATGGTTCCGGCAACTATTTAGCACTTCTCATTAAAAGTCCTGCTACTTTTTACTTACATGATAAAGTATTACATACACCACCTAATATCTTCTTCTTATATAAACAAGGGACTCCCCAGTACTATGAAGCCTATCAGCAACCTTTTTCTAATGATTGGTTTCACTTTAAACTAGCCTCAGATGAATTGGACTATTTTCAAAAATTAGCACTTCCTTTTGAAGTACCTATAGATATCCTAGATTTACCTTTCTTTTCACTTTTAATTAAACAAATGACTTGTGAGTTTTATGGTGATAGTCCCTATAAAACAGAGATTTTGGACCACTACATGCGTATTTTTTTCCTTAAAATTTCTGAAGCCTATAAAAGCAAACCCACTACTTTAAGTTCACCTCACCATAACCAGTTAGATTTATTGCGTAGTAAAATTTACAATTGTCCCTATGAAAAATGGAACATAGAATGGCTTGCACATGAAATCACATTAAGTCCTTACTACTTCCAAAAGCTCTATAAAAAGCGCTTTGGTGTGACCTGCCTACATGACATCATCAATGCGCGTATCGAATATGCTAAATGCAACTTGATTAAAACAGACCTATCTATCAAGCATATTGCAGAAATGTGTGGCTATGAAAATGATGTTCACTTTATGCGCCAATTTAAAAAATTCACTGGGCTTACACCCAGTGAATTTAGACTTCGTTATAAAGAAATTACAAACATTGATTCTATATCATTAAGAGACCTTGAATCATAATTCCTATTAATTAAATTTTTTCTTCTAGCGTATAATCGCATAGCCCATATATGCGCAATATATAAGGATGCAGACAATTCCTTCTCCACGTACTGTTTTTTTATCGGTTCTTGCAAAGATATAAGTCATCACAGAGACACCTAGGAGGATAATGACATCCATAAAGCCTTCCCTACTTGCTGTAATAGGTGATAATACTGAAGACATACCTAAAATAAATAAGATATTAAAAATACAAGAACCTACAGCATTTCCAAGCGCAAGTCCTGTTTCACCCTTTTTAGTAGCCACAATAGATGTTACAAGCTCTGGCAATGATGTCCCCATAGCAATGATTGTAAGTCCAATAAGTGTTTGGCTTAGCCCAAAGTTTTCTGCAATAGCACACGCATTATCTACAACTAAGTCACCACCTACAATAATGGCAATTAAACCACCTACAATATAAAATACACTTAATAATGGTGATAATGTCTTAATTTCTTCGCCATCCTGTGCATGTCTATTTTTAAGTGCTTCCTTAACAACAATCACTAAATAAACTGCGATACCAAGTAATAAAATAACTCCTTCTATCTGACTAATTTTTAAATCAATAATTATAATAAGCAAGGCAATTGTTGTCACAATATTTACAGGTAAATCCCTTTTTAAAATATCAGCATCCGTATCTACTTTACGAATAATTGCACACATCCCAATAACTATAAGTAAATTAAAAATATTAGACCCTAAAACATTACTAAGCGCAATATCGTTATTTCCTGTAAGACCTGCTGTAATACTTACCGCAGCCTCTGGTGCACTGGTTCCTAGTGCGACAATTGTAAGCCCAATAACGACAGATGGAATCTTAAATAACTTGGCAACTGATGAACTCCCCTCTACAAAGAAATCTGCTCCTTTTACAAGAAAAAGAAATCCCACAAGCAATAATACATACATCATAATCTTTTCTCCTCTCCTAACTCCCTTAAGTAATTACATAAATAAAATATACTTAGTGTGAGTCGCTACACTTCTCTATATAAAAATCTTAACGCAAAAAAACGAGACTTTTATTGCACCCAAAAATGCAATAAAAGTCTCGTTCTTATTTCAGTATGTAGACCGGCTTTATCAGCGTCATGACGATCTGCATAGCACTTTCTTTACAATGAGAAGTGCGAACTACTCCCTAATATTTGTTGTTATAATATCATAGTCTTAATAATGCGTCAACTTAATGCCTCGTCATCTCTTTTTTCTTTTTCTTGACTTACACTACTTAGCCTATCATTAAGATAATTTATGCTCTCTTTAATACTAATAAGCATCTCTGCCATTTTATCTTCTAAATGTTTCATTTCTCTAGCAATGCTACCAATCTCATCTTCGTTTTCCAGTAGTTCTGTTGGAACTGATTCCTTAAATTCACTTTTTATCGTTTCTTCCAAATGACTTACAATATGTTGCATACGCTTTGCTATAGAACTTGCAATCAAATAGACAATAATAAGGCCTATAACTATTGCTGTTATCATACCAATTAACATCGCAATATTAAAGGTTTTCAACCCTACATCTATCTTTCCTTTGGTATTAACAACACCTATCAACCATTCTGAATCACTAATCATTTCATAATTAAAATTAAATACTGTATTAGTATATTCATTGGCTATACTATAATTATATTCTTTACCAAATAATAAATCCTTCTCAAAGATATTTTTAATGCCTTCATTATCAGTTAGCAATTCAACTGTATTGATGTCACTGCTACCTTTAGTGACTACAACGCCATCACCGGAACGGTTTCCTAGGAAGCACAGCTGTCCACTACTTACTTGCATGATCTGATCAAAGAAATCCTCTGCTCGGCGAACACCTATCATAACAGCTTGAATATTTTCATCTTCACCTTTGATAGGACTTAAAAATACTAGATAGTATTCTCCCTCATATCGCCTTAAATCAAACGTATTATACTTACCTTGTAATGCATCCTCAAATAAGTGATTACCTGCTACATTAAAGCTTTCGCCCCCTACACTTATCCCTTGACCATCTACGCCAACAATTCCTATATCAAAAAATAGTGAAACATAATCTTCCAACTTATCTGTCTTTTCTTTAACCGACTGCTCATAATCTTTTAAAAATTTTATTCGACTAATGTTGCTTATAATATTTCTCGAATCCTGTATAATTAATTCTGTTTGTGTTATAGCTGCATTCGCAACAATGTCTGTTTTATCCTGCTCTTGTCGATATAATCTATCCTTATATATATAACTTACTAAAAGATAATTAAATACGCAAATGCCTATTAAAATAATGCCAAAATCTATTGTTAATCTGTTTCTAATACTCTTCTTTCGTCTCTCTACAATACTCACTTATCCCATGCTCCATCTTGCTATTTCCTTATAATTAATATATTGCCAATTAACTGCAGACATATTTTATTATATTTTAGAATACATTTCAACCTTAGGCTTCATTTGTTTGAATTTAATAATTGTATTGTATATTTAAAATGTTTTTTGACTGATGTGTATAATTGTGTTAATATTATGAAGAATATATTAAACAAGGGGGACAAAGATGGAAAACGACACACAAAATTATGTTGGGGTACCGCAAGAAATCAAAAAATGGAACTGGGGCGCATTTATGATGAATATCATTTGGGGCTTAGGTAACAAATCTTACCTACCACTTTTATGTCTCATTCCAATCTTTAACATCGTTTGGGTTTTCGTTTGCGGTGTAAAAGGTAATGAATGGGCTTGGAAAAAGGGTAACTATTCAAGTGTTCAAGAATTCATGCAAGTTCAAGACACCTGGAATAGAGCTGGCATCTTCCAATTCATCATTACAATTGTTGTTGTTGTACTTTACTTTGCTTTATTCGCTAGTATCATGAGTGCAATGGCATCATCTTTCTA
The DNA here is from genome assembly GCF_982396655.1 of Cellulosilyticum sp. NCBI lineage: Bacteria > Bacillati > Bacillota > Clostridia > Lachnospirales > Cellulosilyticaceae > Cellulosilyticum > Cellulosilyticum sp. The sequence continues at coordinate 69,595 of NZ_CEVXFV010000017.1, forward strand.
TTATTAATCCACCAAGAAAGTAGCCTATGCACATCCTTAATTTAAATTTAGTCTTTATTATATTTAACAAAAAGGCAGGAAGAGTCATGACCCTTCCTGCTTTTTATATTTTTAAGCATGCCTTCATCCTATCTTTTTTTACGTAACTCATTTGCTTTATCTTCTCTCTTTGTCAAAACGACTCATTCACTTCTTCTCTTCTCTTTTCCCACCGGAAGTCTAAAAAACTAGCTAGACACTTAGGCACTGACGGGGTGCCTTTGAAGTAATCTGTTAATGCTCTTAGTGAAGATAACAAAAGAGGTTTTAGGTGTATGTTTGAGCGAAGCGAGTTCACACCGTTTCTTTTGTTAGCGAACTTAGAGCATCACAGATTACGGAGAGTGTACCCCAGCAGTGCCCAAGTGTCTAGCGGCCCTATTTTTAGTTCTGTTTCCTCACTAACTCATATTCATCCCCTACTTTAAAGTATGGACAGCGCTTACTTGGATGATAATTCATTCTGGCATAATCATCTTCATCCATAATAGGGGCTACAGCGCATACGTATTCCTTCATTTCTTCATCGTATTCTAAGTGCATACAGTTCTCACACATATCTTTCTCCTTTTTCTACATGATACCCCTATTATATAACTTTCTGCTGCATTGCCAAACAAAGTTCTCTATTTTATTATTGCCCTAAAGTTCTCTAACTTATCTTCATCAATAAAAAAATAGGAAATCCCATCTTCATATCGCCCCTCCCCTGGGATGATTTCATACGTTATTTTATTGACATCAAATTGTGTTATAAAAGGTATATAAGATAACATTTCTCTTAAAGTTAAATCCGTTTCAATACTATTAAATATAATAGGGATAATCTTAGGTAGCCTTACAATAGTTTTGGGACTTAAAAGTTTATTGCTTAATGCCTTTAAAAAGATATGCTGCGTTTTTATTCGGTCTACATCTCCCTCTGGATATTTTCTAAATCTTACCAGCATCTCTGCATGATTTCCATCCAAAATCTGCATACCTGGCTGCAAGTCAATATATAGCTTCTGAGATTCATCTACATAATACATCCTTTGAGGGACTTCGACTGCTATGCCGCCAATGGTATCAATAATTTTATCAAACGCATCTATTTGTACAATCACATAATTATCTATAGGCATTTCTAAAATTTCTTCAATCTGATGCAAAGTAAGTACTCTAATATTTTCTTTGCCACCATAAACTAGCATTTCATTAATTTTACTGTTATTTACCGAATACCCCCACTTATCATACATCACCGCTTGTTGCGTGTTCTCCCATTCTACCTTTGTATCTCTAGGGATAGAAATGATTTCTGTATTTCCTGACTCACTATCTAAACTCGCCACAAAAATAACATCTGTCCTTAACTCACCTGCATCCATACCAAAGATGGCAATATTCTTTTTTAATACACTTTCTCCTTGGCCATTGACTTCATTACCATATATTATCCCTACCATAAGGAAACTACTTAGTAAAAGTATCAATTTATTAAAATTGCGAAATACCTTCATCCTAATCTACTTTCCCTTTCCTTATAAATTTTTCATATAACTTATAGCTATGAATCTATATAGAGAAACCAACTAAAACCCTGAAATATACATGTACGTAAATTGTTTTCTCCCAATGATTTCACATTACTAAAGATTATGAATAACTAAAATTTATAAATGTGAAATCTATAAGCACTACGTTAATATGTGCATATATTCTTATTCTTTATTCAATAACTTTATATAGAGGAACAAACTATAACTTTAAATTACATATCACATAAATAGGTTGCTCCTAATACTTCACATAACTATAACCTAATGAATAACTAAAATTTATAAATGTGAAATCTATAATGAGGTCTTGCCAAGTATTCTATTAAAAGGATTATTTACTTGAGTCTTCAAACATTTGAATAGCTTCTGCTTCTACTTCATCATGTAAAATAAATAAAGCTACATAATTTCCTTCTACTATAATCTCTGCACTTTCTGCTGCTTCTCTTTCATCAGGATAAAACGCATTGCCAATCTTATCTTGAAGAAGTGCCTCCATATTTTCTTTTACTTTATCTACTTGCCCATCTTTAGCTTTTGCCATCACAACTAATCCTGGGCCTGGTGAAATACCTGTTTCTGCAAGTGCATATTCATCTACTGTTTCTAAATCAATATGGTATGCTTCTTGTGCTAATGTTTCATCTATAGGCATTGGCATACGTACAATATCTGCTTCAATCATCTTATTTAATAAATCTTCTAATGGTGCTTTTTCTACTTGTGTTGTTTCACTACTTCCTGTTTCTACTTTTGTTGGTGCATTTGAACATCCTACTAAAGCTGATGTTGACGCTACTAAAATCATCATAATTACTGCAAATTTTTTCATATTATCCTCCGAGGGTTTTATATTTTATTATATAAGACGAAGGATTACTTTATCTTGTTCCACCTTCTTATAAAATCTATATGGCTGTCTAATTTTCCTTCTGCATTCCATGCTATAACTTCCAACAGCTGTAAAACGTCGCAGCTTTCTTACAATATAGATTCAATATAGATTTCACATGACTAAAATCTACTTGTTCGTAGTTTTTAGTCATGTGAAATCATTGAAAGAAACTTATTTAACTACATGTATATTTCAAGTTTTTAGTTGGCTTCTCTATAATTAAGTCTATATCTCTTTAATATTCTTCATGATGACGCCACTTCTTATAATAGTTGGTATAGTAGATATACTATAACTTAAATCTTGTGGTGGAAGTTCATAACTAATTTTCTTAGTTAATACATCTAGTGCTACATTCATCATCGCTAGTGTAATATGTTCGCCCACACAACGATGTCCCTTTGTGCTGCCGCCGCCTTGTGGCATAAAGTTATAGGCACTTTTTCTTTCTTTTTTATAACGCTCAGGATTAAATGTAAAAGGGTCTTTCCATAAACGTTTGTCATGATTTGTACCATATAAATCTAATAAAACGAGAGTTCCTCTCTTAAACGCATAGTTTCGCCAAATAAAGTTTTTCTTTACCTTTGCCCCTATAAATGGTGCAAAAGGATAGTAACGGCGTACTTCTTCATTAAATCGTACTTTCTCTCCTTCATCATCATCTAAGGCTATTTTCACCTTATAAGCTGGATTTTCATAAAGCGCCACCGCAGCAAATGTGATATAAACTGCAACTGCTACAATTGGCCTTATTAAATTCAATAACTCAACTGCGGCAACCTCAGACTCTAACAAGTTGCCTTTTTCATCCCTATAATGGCTTATCTCCTCAAGGATTGTCCCTGATTTTACAGTCACTCTATCATTCCTAATACCCTCAATGGTATCTTTCAAAGAAGATTCCAATTGATTTCTTGAAATTCTTCCTTTCCAATGCGTAACGCCTATTCTTCCAAAGCCAAAAATCATTGCCTCTAATGCATCTGCCGCCTTTTTAACTTGCTTTGCTGGCAGAGGGTCCGGTATCCCCACCCATTCACAAGCTGCCTGACATAAAACTTTCTTAGCCTCATCGAAAAGAATAATTTCCTTTTTATCAGGCCATGTCTTGATAGTCTTCTCCCATATCTTAGTGGCTAATCTAATCAGTTCTTCTTCCTGTTTCTCATTGACTAAATGAATAAAAAAGGCCTTTCTCTCCTCATGTGCCTTGCCATCTAGCCCCTGAACACCGCCTTTTCCTATTAAAGTTTCTTTGACGCGTCTAGGCATTACATTTTTTCTTTCAAAAAGGCGAGGATTATAAAACATTTTTGCGCAGACTGCACCTGTCATGCAAACTACTTTCTTGCCCATAAGCCTTGTTTGAAAAATATCTGTGGCATAATAATCTGCCCTATTTTCAATAAACAAATAGCCTTCCCTTATCAAATCCACTGTATGATCTAAACCTTTATCTTTTGGAAACTTTTTTACCATTACCATCATAAGTATTCTCCTATTATTGTGTCTTATACTTATACTTTTCCACAATAACAGTCTAACAATTCCAATTTATTTTTGCTGGATTGGGTTCATCTATATTGATGCACATTAAAGTTGTATCGTTCTCGTTGCTATAGCTTGTCCAAAATAACTATCATGTTCTACAAAAATAATAGTTGGTTGATATTTAAGAATAGCCGTCTCTAATTGTTCACTAAAATACGTATCCATATAATTTAATGGTTCATCAAATAAAATGATGTGATTTTCTTCAGCTAATGCACGTGCAATATTCACCTTCTTTAACTCACCACTACTATAAGTTTCAAGCGGACGTTCTAAGAAATTTTCTGGGAGCTCGAAGTAGTCACATAACTCTAAGAATCTTTCATAAACTGGATTTGCTATGATTCCTTCAAACCCTTCTTTTATATATCCTTTTTTCCAGGCTGGTTCTTGCGCTACCATAGCAATGTGCAAACCTTCTGCATATTCTATGGCCTTATCTGGGAGTACCCCACTTAATAACTTTAATAACGTACTTTTACCTACACCATTTTTTCCTTTTATCCATATGCGGTCTCCTGCATGCACTTCAAAATTAAAGCCTTTAATGATTTGTTTTTCACCTTCTGCGTATTTAAAGCCTAATTCTTTGATTCTTATTAAACATTTCTCTTCAATATCATTTTTCTGATGCATCACAAGGGGTTTAACTTCTTCATAATTTTGAAGTAGCTGCTTTTTCTTATCTATATTATCTTGTACCCTTGTTTCAGAGCGCTTAGCTTGCTTCATATACGTTTCTACCCCATTAGCTCTTCCGTGACTTGCAAACTGATATTTTTGCATGTTACCAAGTTCCGCCCAAGTTCTACTAGTTTTTGCACTACGCTCTAACTGGGCAATCTCTTCTTCAAGTCTTTCCCTTGTTCTAAGTTCAAATTCTTCTTTTTTATCTTTATTATATTTCCAACTTGTATAATTTCCTTTTTCTATGGTGATATCCTTTTTATTAATTGAAATCACATGGTCAATGACCTTATCTAAAAATGATCTATCATGCGATACCACTATAAAGCCTTTTTTCTTTTGAAGGTATGCAATTACTGCCTCCTTACCTTCATCATCTAAATGGTTGGTTGGCTCATCTAAAAGTACAAAAGATTTCTTTCTTAAAAATAAAGTAAGTAGCATAATCCTCGTTTTTTCACCACCCGAGAGCGTCTCAAATTCTCGCTCTAACAAGGTGCTATCGAGTCCCATCTCATCCATTTCTTTGAGAATCTTACTTTCCATTTCATAACCATCTAACTCAAGATACTGCTCCTGCAACATGGCATATTCATCAAATCTTGCTTCATCATTTTGGCTAATAATAGCTTCCATAGTATCTTCCATAGATTTCAATTTACCCACATTTTCTTTAATAACATCTCTGGTCAAAGTATAGCCACAGGTATTTTCATAAGGGAAATATTCAACCTCTACAGGTATGCCTATATTTCCTGCTGTAGGTTCTAACTCGCCCGTTAACAGTTTTAATAAAGTAGTTTTTCCTCTTCCGTTTCTCCCAATAAGGCCTAATTTCCATTCTGTTTTTATCACCAAATTTATATTCTCATAAACAGGATTATAAAAATCCTCATAATAATAACTCATTTTATTAATTGTAATCTTTGACATATAGCCTCCTAATCTGCTTACAGCCATTCCCATATATTGCGCTTTTTATCGATTATGCTTAAGATATATGCTACTTCTATGTTTCTATCTTCCTCTGCCAATTCTTCAAAGTAACGGTTTTTCTCCTCTAAATATTGTATCCTATGCCTATCTGCTTCTTTTTGCATATCTATTCCTTGAATTAACCCAACATAAGGTGGCAATATCCATATTTCCATCAGCGCATACATAAATACATAAGCAAACTGGAAGTACATTTCATCAACGCCTTCTTCTATAGGCACTTGTAATACTCTATCTAGCTCACTCTTTGCCTTATTAGCTGCTTCTTTATAATGTACCATAAAAAGCTCTGTAAAATCTCCAGTTTCATTCATCTTAAGCTGAGAGATAGCAAATGTTTCTGTATAATATTTATTTTCTCCATAAGCATTAGTATAACATCTACGTATATCTAATGTTGCCTCCTCAATATCTAGATAATAAATCATGCCTTTATTAAGGGAACTACTTTCAGCCTCATCACTCGTAAGGTTTTTAGTTTTACTTTGATATTTTTTATTTAAAAACCATAGCACACTGATTCCTTTATTTTCATAAAAATCCTGTGCAGCTTTTAATTCTCTATAATTACGACTCTTCCCATCTAAATAAATAAAAGCTATTTGCCTTTCATTACGCCATATACGTATGGGGTTATAAGGCCATATACTTTTTCCCTCTTCAACAACTATCTTACTAGCGCCTTGCTCTAGAGCAAAATTATACAGTTTTTTCTTTGCCTCATATCTTCTTTTACCTGCTTTGGTTTTCATCTCCTGTGTAATAGGACAGTTCTCTCCAATGCGATGTCTAAAATAAGGTAGTATAATAGCCCCTGCACATAGTTCTAATACCCCGCTACATTCTGGACAAAAAAGCTTTCCTGCTTGACTTGCCTCCCTATAGGCACTACGCATTTCTTCTTTATACTGTCCATTTTTATCAATGATATCTAATATACAGATTCTCTTTCCATGTAAAATAGCTGTCATCAGTTCTGGCATATTATCCTCCTCCTTATCTTCCCTTATGTTTTCTACAAGCACGTGACTAGCATCACATTCTCAAGAATAAGAAAGTTAAAAATTAGACTTTCCTGCCCTTCAAAAATAAAATCCTAGAACATATTTTTTCTTACATAATTATGTTCTAGGATTAGTATATCCTAATTGTATTATTTTTCTAATTAATTTTTCTTTTAAACATAGCATTTTCTTAACCTATGTAAAACTTAATATGAGTCTCAAGGATTTTAACCTAGAAATTAAAACAAGAGAAAAGAGCAATCCATCCAACCAGTATTTTCTCCCTACCTACTGCAAGGAATACTTACTTCTACCTTAAATAAATCCCCATCCAAATGAATACTAAGCTTGCCATGTTGCAATTGTGTTAAGCTTTGAGCAATTGCAAGTCCAAGGCCTGAACCTTCTGTTGTCCTAGAGTCATCCCCTCTTACAAAACGTTCTGTTAATTCACTGGCATCTAAAAGATTTAATGATTCTTTAGAGATATTTTTAATAATAAGCTTACCATATTCACCATCTTGTCTTACTTCAATATAGACTCTAGTATATGACATAGCATACTTGCTCACATTGGACAATAGATTTTCAATGATACGCCACATATGTCTCCCATCTGCTAAAATACTAACTTCCTCTAATGGTTTCACAACAACTTCTAAATGACCTTCTGCTAATCTGTCACTATATTCTCCCATTGCTTGTAAAACTAATTCATTAAGTTTTAGCACTTGTAAATCAGACTTAAGATTTCCTGTAGCTGCCTTTGAAGCTTCTACTAAATCTTCAACTAATTGTTTCAATCTATTGCTTCGCTCTGCAAGGACTTCTATATATTCTTGCGCCACTTTATTTTCTATTTCTTCATCCTTTAATAAATCGATATAACTAATAATAGAAGTAAGTGGTGTCTTAAGATCATGCGAAACATTCGTAATTAATTCAGTTTTTAAACGTTCGCTTTTTAAAGATTTTTCTACGGACTCTTCTAAACCTTGTCCTATATTATTTAGATTGCTTGCCATACGTGCCATAATCGGTAGGGTATGTGTTAATTCTACTTTTGCCTCAAGGTCACCGCCAGCTATTTCTTGACTTGTCTTAGCTATTTCTACATAATCAATGGTTAATTTAATGATTCCTAAAAAGGCTCCAGCTAACATTATCATAATCACTATCCATAATATTAAGCTTAAAATTGGACTAGTGCCTACCACCATAAGGAATACTAGAAATCCAATAATGAGTACATATACAGCACCACCGCCAATAACCCAGCCTACCATGTTATCTTCCTTAATAGCATTTGCCATATTTTGCATAAGACGAATGCATAACCAATTTTGCTTTGCACTCTTATTTTTCACATGTCTTATGAAACTTGTGATTGGTACTAATGCAATGCCTAGTCCTAAGGTTAACATGATATAAATAATAAGGAATGACATACCATACGTTTCTAAATCAAAATATACACTTCTACAAGTTATCATAATATAGGATATTCTGCCAAATAGACTAATCCATAATATCACCGCTACTAATGCTAATACACCTTGGATTTCAAAAGATACCTTATCTACTTGCTTCATTACAATTTTCTCTGTACTTTGAGGTGTTTTACCTATAACTTTAAGTCCATAAAGAGAAATAAGCAGTATGAAAAGCGCACCGATTATCACTTGAGGAATAGCAATTTCCTTTGCTGCCACTAATTGCATATCTTTCGTCTTTTGTGTATAGAAAATATCACCTGGTACAAATGTATCTGCTAATGTGACATAGATTTCGTAATCATATTGCTCTACAAAGGCTTTCCCATTATAGTAATTTTGAAATTGTCCCTCGTTCCACATATTATTGCCTTCATAGAGAGCTAGAGTTGCACCATTTCCCTTGATATAAAGAGGTTTGCTTGTAAGCATATTTATTATCTCTTCTTGATTTTTGCCACTATATGACTCAAGGTTCGTAATCACTTCATTTGTATTCTTATTGACTGCAAAATAAAGGACATTGGGACTGGCTAACGCCTCTTCTATTTTTGCCTTATATTGTTTACGGTCAGCTAAAATCCCTTCTTTAGCACGTTCCTCTATCGCTGTGACTTCTTGTTCTGTGCCATCTAGTATTGCCTTCTCCTTGCTTGTACGTAATGCTTCAGAGTCTTGAATATACTTATCAACTTCCTCTTCTGTAATCTGCGTCTTATCAAATATATTTTCACCAGTATAGCGTACAATCCAGTCTCTTACATAACCAGCCTTAGTAATAAGTTCATTTTGAATGTTCCAATTCTCATAATAAGGAGACTGATATCTTGTTTCCTCGAGTATCAGACTACCTTGAAATACTAATAATACTGCTATACTTAATAATATACATGCTACTGCTTTTGTTATGCTGCTATATTTAATTCTTTTCCACCAGGTAACCACTACCCCACACCACCTTTATATATTTTGGTTCTTTAGGGTTAATCTCGATTTTTTCTCTAAGCCTTCTAATATGTACAGCCACTGTATTTTCTGCTGCATAAGCCTCTTCCTGCCATACATTTTCATAAATCTGGGTGATAGAAAGTACCTGTCCCATATTTTGCATAAGATAAACTAAAATCTTATACTCTGTCGGTGTTAGCTTCACAACTTCACCATCTAACCACACTGTATTTTTATGAATATCCACACAAAGACCGCCTGTTACAAGCAGTTTTTCTTGGGCGACCATACTTCCAAGTACAGTATAACGTCTGAGATGAGATTTCACCCTAGCTAGTAACTCCAATGTATTAAAAGGTTTTGTTAGATAATCATCTGCCCCAAAATTAAGCCCCGCTATCTTATCTGTATCCTCACTTTTAGCAGATAAAATAATGATTGGAATATTTTTTTCCTGTCTAATGCGAAGTGTGGTAGATAGTCCATCTAACTTGGGCATCATGACATCTAGTAGGATTAAATGTATTTCTTCCTTCTCCACTACTTCTAGTGCTTCTATACCATTATAAGCTTTGATTACCTTATATCCTTCTTTTTGTAAGTGAAGTGCAATACCATTTACAATCGTCTTATCATCATCACAAACTAATATTGTATAGGACATGCCTTTTCCTCCTTTGTCACATACTCTCATAGGCTTATTATATACGAGATTCCCTTATTTGTTGTAAGTTTATTATATCCATCAAATCTTACAAATTACCTTATAAAATTCTTACAATTTCTTAAGAATCACCGCACAGGATTATCAAAAACTAAATTCAAAGACTTAGGTATTCATTGTGACTCTTCAACACCTGAAAACGAACTATTAGATATGGTTAAATAAATACACATATTTTAGTCAAAATAAAAGTAGAGAGCATTTTTCAGCTCTCTACTTTTATTTTTAAATCATTCCGTCTCTGATTATACCGTGGTCTCTTAAAACTTTCTCAATCACAGTTCCTTTTAATTTCTTAAGTAGTGGTTTCTTTAATGCATTAAGTGGTCCTGGAAGTTCAATTTCAAGAGGAGACTTACCATCCATTAATTTTACGCTACTATCAAGTAATTCTCTAATATCATATACACTGCCCCAAACTTCTGGAACCCCGCGGTCAACCCCTAGTAATCCGTAAACTGCTTCCATAGCTGTACGCACAGAATACTCAGTTGTAAAGATTGTGTCTCTTGGTGTTTCAGCAAACTGACCTAAGAATGCAAAGTTTACACAGCCATCTGGAATGACATCTGGTCTATCCCCTTTTGCTCTTGGCATAAAGAATGCTGTAATATATGGCATCATTGTTGGTACACAGACTGCATGATTTTCAGCGAGGTCATCAATTTCATTTACTGGAACACCCATATGGTATAACCATTCTGCTGTGATTTCTTTACCAGTACATTCTTTCATTGGTTTCTTAATGTAGTCACCTGGTACATCAGTAAATAAGCTGTATACCCATACACAAACTTCATCTTTCTTCTGGTCTTTGAATTGACCTTGTCTATTGATTGTCCAGCTTAATAACCAGCTAGAATCTTGACAACTTACGATACCGCCAGTAACAACGCGTCCACTTCTTGGGTCTCTCTTACATATTTTTTCAATATAAGAGATGATTCTATCATCAGAAGTTGTAACTGTTGCAGATTCCCAGTTTGTTTTTTCAATATCAGAGCAGAATTTTTCTGGATGTCCAAAAGCTTCATCTTGAGCCGCAATGTTTTTCCATAAATTCCAGCAACCACTTGTACGCACTTCTGCATTGCCAACTGGCGCATGGTTTTGATCCCCATAGATAGTTCCTTCTGTACAACTTCCATTTGTTACAAACACAAGGTCATTTTCTGTAAGCATAATTGATTGCTCTTCCCCGTTAACCTTACATTGGATCTTTTTAGCAATTTTCTTATCACATACAAAGTCAAATAATACATTAGTTACTTCAGTATTGAATTGGAACTTCACGCCTGCTGCTTCTAAATATTTTTGCATTGGTAAAATCAAAGAGTCATATTGATTGTACTTTGTGAATTTTAATGCAGAGAAATCAGGTAATCCGCCGATATGATGAATAAATCTTTGGAAGTAAAGTTTCATCTCAAGTGCACTATGCCAGTTTTCAAAGGCAAACATTGTTCTCCAATATAACCAGAAAGTAGAATTAAATACTTCTTCATCAAATACATCTTCGATAGTCTTATCATAAAGGTCTTCATCTTTTGTGAAGAATAATTTCATGATTTGCATACAGCCTTTTTGGCTTAAATTGAATTTGCCATCAGTATGTGCATCTTCTCCTCTTTTATGTGTTGCACGACATAATGAGTAGTTTGGATCATGTTTATTTAACCAATAATATTCATCAAGTACAGAAACTCCAGGTGTCTCAATAGATGGGATGCTACGGAATAAATCCCATAAACATTCGAAATGGTCTTCCATTTCTCTACCACCACGCATTACATATCCTCTTGTTGGATCATTAATACCATCACAAGCACCACCGGCAATATCCATAGCCTCTAAAATGTGAATATTTTCACCTTTCATTTGACCATCTCTTACAAGGAAACAAGCTGCTGCTAATGCACCAAGTCCACTCCCTACAATATAAGCAGATTTGTCATCTACGCCTGCTGGTTTCTCTGGGCGCGCGAATGCTTCATAGTTCCCTTTAGAATAATAGATTCCTTTACTATTCTTTACATTCTTACCAATCTCCGTATTACGATATTCTGCAAGCTCTTTGGCTCTTTTTTCTTTTGCCTCTTGTCTTGCACTTCCTTCTTGTTTTTCCTTATTTTTTTTATTCTTTGCTATTACTGTTATTCCTGCTCCAGCTGCTAATAATGAAGCTGCACCTATCTTTACTATTTTTTTGTTCATATATCATTTCTCCTTATGATTTTTACTGTATTTTGTATTACCCATAAATTTAATAATCCATGGAAACATAAATTCATTCCGATGAGTCTAATCATAGCTTCTGTTGTTTCCCATTGCATGGTAATAAGCAAGATTCCAACGATTATTACTACCAATGATAGACCTAAAATAATCCACCATTTCTGAATGCCAAATCGTTTTGCCTCAATAGCTGTTTGAACCTTTAGTGTTGCATCAATCAGAATAAAGATTCCGATAAAAGCAGAAGTAGCCTCAACTAAACATTCTGCCCGAAGTAACATAACCAAGCCGATGACCATAGCTACAATACCTAGGCCCAAGTCAAACTGAAAGGCTAGCTGAAACATATCTTTTGTAAAGTAACTTACTATTCTTATCATTCCACAAATCAAAAAAGTCATACCAACCAGCTTGCAGATAAAACCTGATGTTATCTTTGGCCCAGATAATAATGCTAGTCCAAGAATAATAAGACCTGCTGTAAGACCGCTATATACAGTCTTTATTAGCTTCAGCTGTCTCATCTTGCTTCACTTCCTTTCTGCATATCTTTATCATAGTTGATAGTGTTTTATTTAGATATAGTCAAAAAAAAAGTTGTGTCTAAAAATTAGACACAACTTTTGATTTGTCTAAATCTCCTGTTGTTAATGGACACTATAAAAACAAACCATACTCTCTATTGTCACTTCAAAAGACTGGGCACATCGTTTGATTAAATCCTCCCTATATGGTGGCATTCCTTCTTTAATCCAATTTAATGTCGTACCAATAATTGAATAACTATAAAAATCACAGATATAATTCAAGTTTTCTTCTGTCATTGTATATCCTTGTGCTGCCTTCTCTACAAATTGTCGCACTAAATATCTAGTGATTGTTTCTATATAATTTTCCAGTACATCTTTACTCCTTGATTGATAAATATGAATGATTGCTTCCTTATAGCCTAAGATTAATTCTGCACATCGCAGATATTCTTCATAAAAGGTAGGACATGAGGCTTCTTCTCCCATAACTTTCTCCGTTTCCTCCTGAAATACATCCTCTAGCAAATCATAAATATCAGTATAATAGTAATAAAATGTATTCCTATTAATTTCACAACTCTCTACAATATCTTTTACAGTCACTTTATCTAACGATTTTGTCTTTAGTAATTCTAAAAAAGAACCTTTAATTGCTTTTTTTGTAAATTTGCTCATAAATCTTCTCTCTTTCAAATACTGTATTCAAACATCATATCTATTATCTATGTAGATAGCACTGCCTTTTAGCGCCTCCTATGTTTGTTTTTAATTTAGTATCCCATATTATAAAATCAAGTACAATAATAAATAACGCTCTTGCGCTATAAGTTGTCAACAAGGTAACAGTAACCTGCCATTTTGTTGACAATTTATTTTTTGAAGGGTATAATTCCTCTTTGCAAACTTTGAAAATTTATGTAATTCATAAGGGGGGCTTTAATATATGACATTTTATCAAGAATTACAGTTAAATCAAGCTGGTTCGAAAGAACTTATTAGAAATGCAGAAGGCAATAAAGAGAAATTAAAGCATATTGCCATTTACCTATTTAAGATTTTTATCACCATAGCATTTTGTATGACTTTTGTAATTGCTTATAGTCAGCTTTTCGGTAGCTCTAACAGCATTGTTGGGGTTGTTGTACTACTTTTTGTTTTAGTATTTAGAAATGTTGATTTATCACTTAAAACATCACATGCAATTCCTTCTTTAATAGTTATATTTGCAATTCTAGCTTTCGGCCCGCGATTAAGTAATGCTAGTAACATCTTTATGGAATTATTAATTAATATTGTATGTATTTTCTTATTAATGTTTTTGGGATGTCATGATGTAAAGATGTTCAATCACTCTACACTTGTTTTAGGCTATCTATTATTATATGGCTATGATGTATCTGGCGCTTTATATATTAAAAGGCTAGAGGCACTTGCTGTAGGTGCTCTAATTACAGGACTAATCTATTATAGAAACCACAGAAAAAAAACACACGACTTAAAAGTTTCACATTTCTTTGAAGCACTAGACCTTCAATCTGATAGAACAAAGTGGCAACTCTCTCTTACCATCGCCATTTCTTCTATATTACTTATTGCAAGATTAATTCATCTCCCAAGACCTATGTGGGCAGGTATTGCAGTTATGTCTATCATTACACCATTTCCAACAGGTCACAAAGAAAAAGTTAAAAGCAGAATCTTAGGTAATATTTTAGGTGCCTTACTCATCTTTCTTATTTATGCATTCTGTCCTGATGTTATATACAATAACATTGGAATTCTTGGCGGAATAGGCGTTGGTCTTTCTGCAACTTATGGTTTCCAATCTATATTTAATGCACTTGGTGCTATAGCTACTGCATCAGCTATTTTAGGCTTTCCAGCCGCTATCTTCTTTAGAGTATTCAATAACGCCTTAGGTGCTGTATATGGATTCATTTTCAACAAATATTTTTGCAAACTTATAGATAATGTATCTTAAAAATAGAAGGAGATGTGCGAAATAAATTTTTTGCACATCTCCTTTTTTAAGATATTTCCTATATATAGATTTCACATTTATAAAATTTAGTTATTCATACTCTTTAGTCATGTGAAATCATTGAGAGAAACCTATTTACCTACATGTATATTTCAAG